>NZ_JADJSO010000022.1:0-104448 GCF_016711665.1 Candidatus Villigracilis saccharophilus | reverse complement strand
GCAATCTTTGATCCAGATGGTGGCTCAGAGCGCGAATAATTTAACTACAGCCGCAGGGCAGCTGGCTTCAGCTTCGGGACAGTCCGGAGAAGCCACCCGTCAGATCGCCATCACCATTCAGCAGGTGGCGCTCGGCATCGCCCAGCAAACCGCAAGCGTGACCAGAACTTCGGGTTCTGTCGAACAAATGGGACGCGCAATTGATGGCGTTGCCAGAGGCGCACAGGAACAAGCCAAAGCCATCACCGTCGCATCCCAGGTGGCTACTCGGATCAATAATGCCATTGAACAAGTCACAAATAATGTGCAGTCAGTCACTCGTGATTCAGCCCAGTCTGCCAGCCACTCTCGTGACGGCGCGAAGACCGTCAAGGAAACCATTGTAGGAATGGAAGCCATCCGCACCAAGGTCGGACTTTCAGCCGCCAAGGTTGAAGAAATGGGAGCACGTTCCGAAGAGATCGGCGCGATCGTCGCGACCATCGAGGATATCGCTTCGCAGACAAACCTGTTGGCGCTCAACGCGGCCATCGAGGCTGCGCGCGCCGGTGAGCAGGGTAAGGGATTTGCGGTGGTGGCAGGCGAAGTCCGCAAGCTGGCGGAACGCTCCAGCCTCGCGACGCAGGAGATCGCCGCTCTGATCAAAGGCATCCAGAAAACGGTCAGCGAGGCAGTCAGCGCCATGCAAAATTCGGCGCTCGAAGTTGAATCCGGGGTGACACGCGCCAATTCCGCCGGCAGGGTGCTTGAAAGCATCCTCAGCGCGGCTGAATCAGTGTATAAACAAGCGGAAGATGCGGGGAATGCCGCGGCAAAAGTAAGCGCGGCCGCCGGAGAACTGGTCGAAGCCGTTGATTCAGTCTCAGCTGTGATCGAGCAGAACACTGCCGCCACCGAACAAATGGCCGCCAATTCATCAGAGCTGACCCAATCCATCGAAAACATCGCCAGCGTCAGCGAAGAGAACAGCGCCGCTGTCGAGGAAGTCTCCGCCTCCACCGAGGAAGTCTCCGCCCAAGTCGAGGAAGTTTCTGGTTCAGCGACATCCCTCATGGAAATGGCGAAAGGCTTGCAGAAAGTAGTGGCAAAATTCAAACTGCCCGTGGAATTTGACAGGCAAAATAATATCTAAAAAATTATGCGCCACAGAGTTATTGGAGCAGCCATGCAATTGCGGGTTCGCGATCTCTGAAGATCCGAACCTGGAATCCCCTATTAATGCCAATGGTTTCCCAAAAATTTATCTTTTCGATCCATGAGGCAAAGGATGGAAGTAGAACAGCTTCCTTTAACACCTCTAAATTAGCCGCAATCGAAATTTCCCTTGCCAGGAAATAAAGATCGAAGATCGTATGACCGCCTGTGAGCGTTGTACAATCCGCGAGAAAACGCGTCCTGTTATGAGCATGGCCAAGATCAAGAGTTTCATGAGCCGCGCCAAACAGGTCAGTTTTGGTCATAATGCCCGAGTAGGATGTCTCAATGATCGGAAGGTCTGTGTGAACAATGATTTGCCATGGCATATAAGCACCTTTTTTGAACCCGCATCGAATTATGAATACTATTGTGGAACCAATCCCCACCAATATCGTGAAATATACAACCAACTCAAACTTTTGGCAATAAAAAATCCCTCCGGCCAAACGGCAGAAGGGATTTACTGATCCTGAACTTTTTTACTTTGTATCCGCTCCTTCCCTCTTTAAAGCCCCCATCACATGAAATTTCACAGTATTGTCAATTCCGTTCATCAGTATCTTAAAATATTCCCCGACCCTCTCTTGCACACTGAAAGCTACAATGCCCTTCTCCATACAACTTGCGATGCACCACACTCAACGCGCGGACCTGCTCCGCAGCATGATACGAAGACCGCACCAGCGGGTTCGACTCGACCCACTTGAAGCCGATCTCCATGCCAAAGGCTTTCAGCTCGGCGAATTCTTCCATCGTGTAATAGCGTTCCATTGCCAGATGCTTTTTACTTGGTTGTAAATACTGGCCGATGGTCAGAATGTCCACACCCCAACTGCGCTGGTCACGCATCACCTGTTTAACTTCATCCATTGTTTCACCCAAGCCAAGCATGATGCCAGATTTGGTCAACACTTCGGGGTCAAGTTTTTTGGCGTTGGATAATGTCGCCGCGGCCCAATCGTAATTATCCTGCGGCTGGACTGTTTTGAACAAACGCGGAACGGTTTCCACATTGTGATTCAAAATTTCAGGGCGCGCATCCATGACGATCTTCAAGGCTTCCACTGAACCTTTGAAATCGGGGATCAAGACTTCAATCGAACAGCCCGGCAGCACTTCACGAATCCTGCGGATGACCATTGCGAAGATCGGCGCACCGCCATCACGGCGTTCATCGCGGTTGACCGATGTGATGACCGCGTGCTTCAACTCCATCGATTTCACGGCTTGCGCCACACGTTCGGCTTCGCCCCAGTCCATCAGGCCGGGCTTGCCGTGTTTGATATCGCAGAAGGCGCAGGTACGCGTGCAAACATCACCAAGCATCAGGAAGGTCGCTGTTCCGCTGCCCCAGCACTCGCCGAGGTTCGGGCACATCGCTTCTTCGCACACGGTATGCAGCTCTTTCGAGCGCATCAACACTTGTAATTTTTCAAAGGTCTCGCCCGATGGCGCGCGCACCTTGATCCAATCCGGGCGGCGCAATGGGCGTGACTCTGTTTGGGCGGAGACTCTGTCTCTCGTAGGGGTAGCAGGCATAAGGTCCTTTTTGATCCGTAGGGGCGCAACAGTGATGCGCCCCTACGACATATTTTTTTCTTAACAATTAATCTTAATCCGCGTACTTCGACAACTTCAACTGAATCACCCTTACTGATGGATTCCGATTCAGCGGATTTTTCCGCGCTCCATAATTCGCTTCCCAATTGGACTTGCCCCGCCTCGCCTACAGACGTTCGGGCTGTTCCTGTTTTCCCATGCATTGACTCAACTCCGGTCTGGATCGGATTATGCTGTACACGCAGTGCCAGCAGGAGAATGCCGAAAAACAACAAGCCGAGAAAGATACCCATACCGATCACAAGCGGAACAGACACGCGCTGGAACTGAGGCGTGCCCGGTGAATTGAACAACACCAAAGCGCCAACAATAAAGGAAGCCACGCCCGCCGTGGTAAGCGCACCATGTGTCGGCGCTTTGATATCAAGGATGAACAGCACAAAAGCGATAAGCAGGAAAATGATACCGAACCAATTAACGGTCAGTACGCCCATGCCATAAACAGCCAGCGTCAGGCAGACCGCGCCGATGAAGCCAGCGAACCATCCGCCGGGGCTGGAGATCTCGATCAAAATTCCCTGCACACCGATGGCAAGCAAAAGGAAGGCGATGTTCGGGTCGGTGAGCATGAGCAGTAACTGCTCGATGAAGCTGATGTTCAGGTCTTCTGTGCGAACATCCTCTGTGTTGAGCGTACGTTCGCCGCTGTCCATTTGGACAGTAAAACCGTTAAGCGCCTGGAGCAGGTCTTCTGTATCGTCGGAAATAAAATCGATCAGTTTTACTTCAAGCGCTTCCTTGGCTGTGACCGCTTTCGCATCTTCGATCATGGCTTGAGCAAGCTCAACTGCCTGCGCGCCGCGCGCCTCCGTCAGGGTGCGGACCCGGGCTTTCATGATCTCTTTGATCTTCGTTTCCAATGTGGATTGGATATCGGAGCCGGAACTGTCGATCGGGCTGGCCGCGCCGATGGCGGTTTTGGGAGCCATGGCAGAAGCGTGTCCCGCCATGGTGATCAACGCGCCCGCGCTGCCCGCGATGGCGTCATTCGGTGAAACATAGATCACAACCGGCACAGTGCTGGCGCGGACCGCTGTGATGATCTCCAGCATGGTATCCACGCTGCCGCCCGGGGTGTTCAACTGAATGACGAGCACTTCCGCATTGCGCTGTTCAGCGGTCTCAATGCCGCGCTGAAAATATTCCAGCATGGGCGGCATGATCGGTCCGTCGGCGGTCATGATGATCGCCAGAGGTTGATCACTTTGCGCGCTAACCGATGAAAAGGAAATCAGTATCGTTAGAACAAGCAATATCTTGCGCATCTGTTTCATAATGGAAGATTATAACCCCAAAGAAAAAGCCGCCTTTCGGCGGCCTTCATTTCATGGAAATATTGTCATATAAAGCGTTCGCAAGCTTAGCGCGATGATGATGATGCCGACCGTGATCATCAAGGTCTTGACAGGCAGTCTTTGCGAAAGTTTCGCAGCGATCGGCGCCGCGATCGCCCCGCCGATCAGCAATCCCAGAATGATCTTCCAGTATTCACCAAAACTCAACGCAAAGATAAATAAAATGGATTCAGAGAATGTGACGAAGAATTCTGTGAAATTCACCGAGCCAATGGTCATGCGCGGATTCTTGCCATGAGCAACCAGTGTGGAAGTGACCACCGGTCCCCACCCGCCGCCGCCGATCGCGTCGCAAAATCCGCCAAACAAACCGAGCAGGCTGACGCGCGGTCCATGATATGCATCCATTTTGTGACGCGGCTTCAAGGTCAGCGCTTTGTAAATGATGACTCCGCCCATGACCAGCAGATACAGCGCAATATACGGCTTGATGATGTTCCCATCTATGGCTGTCAGGATGTACGCTCCAGCCACACCGCCGATGATGCCGGGCACAAGCAGGCGGCGCACCAGTTTCCAGTCCACATTGCCGAGCTTCCAATGCGAAAAGCCGGAGATGCCGGTTGTGACCACTTCAGCCATGTGTACACTGGCTGAAGCCGCGGCGGGTGGAATTCCCAAACTCAATAAGAAGGTGTTTGAACTGACGCCATACGCCATCCCCAATGCGCCATCTATCATTTGAGCGATAAAACCTACCAGAACAAATACCAGAATACCAAGGTCCATGAAAATGCGTCCTTCTCAAAATTAGAGGTTCAACTTTCGTGATGCGAGTCTCAGCGATCAAGAGGAACACATTTGTGTTCAACAGGGGGAGATTATAACCGCAAAGCAAAGGCGGCCTCTCCCGGCCGCCTAATTTTAAATCTGTCCTTCGAGATATGCTTTTGTACGCTCATGCTGCGGGTGATTGAACACTTCCTTTGCAGGACCTGCCTCTATAACCTCACCGAGATACATATAGATGACATAGTCCGCGAGGCGTTTTGCCTGCCGAAGTGTGTGCGTGACAATAACCGTTGTATATTGCTGTTTCAGGTCAAGCAAACGGCTTTCAATATTCTGCGAAGAGATCGGGTCCAGCGCGGAGGTCGGCTCGTCGCCAAGGATGATCTCCGGCTCGACAGCCAAGCCGCGGGCGAGGCAGAGGCGCTGCTGCTGCCCAATCGACAGGCTCGTGGCGGGATCGTGCAAACGCTTCTGGACTTCCTCCCATAACCCGGCGATCTCAAGATAATGACGCACCGCGGCTTTATACTCCCTGCGGTCTTTCTTCATCCGATGGATGTTCATTCCATAGACGACATTATCATAAATTGACATTGGCAGCGGCGAAGGTCGCTGGGCGAGCAATCCCACCACCTTGCGGACTTCGGTCACATCCACATCGCGGTCGTAGATATTCTGTCCATCCACCAATACTTCACCTGTCAGGCGTGTGCCGTCATTCAATTCAAGAAAACGATTAAAGGTTTTCAATAGGGTGGTCTTGCCGCAGCCGGAAGGTCCCATGATGACCGTGATCTGGTTCTTGGGAATCTCGATATTGATATTTTTTAAGGCCTGCTGTTTACCGTAATAAACGTTGAGGTCTTTTACTTGAATATGAGCATCCATAGATAGTTTATCCTTGTGTAGGGGTGAAGCAATGCTTCGTCCCTATTTGATCGTGTATTTGTTCAACCTTGCCGACAGCCAGCGTGAGCCGAGACTGACCGCAAGGACAATGATCGTGAGAATTAACGCGGCGGCGTATCCGCGCTGCTGTACCTCGGGATAAGGCGAACCGAGTTGAAAGAAAACGGCCAAAGGCAATGATGCCGTTGGGCGCATCAAAGATGTGGGAATGCGGTCTGTGTAGCCGGCGGTAAATAAGACCGAAGCCGCGTCGCCAATTCCGCGGCCAAAGCCTAACAAAATGGCTGTTGTAATTCCGGGCAGCATCTGACGCGTGACCACGCGCATTGCCACTTCGAATTTGGTCGAGCCAAGCGCGAGCGCGGCATGCTCCAGATCAACAGGCATGCGGCGGATGATTTCGTCCATGGCGCGGGTCATGATCGGAAGTTCGATCAATGCAAGGATGATGATGCCGGCCAATAGGGAAGCGCGGATGCCGAGCGCGATCATCAACGTGAATCCGAATGCGCCATACACAATGGATGGGATACCCCAGAGCACATCCAGAGACAGGCGCACATAATGTCCCCATTTTGAATCTCCTAGATAGGTTTTGAGATACAGAGCGATTGGCACACTGAAGATCATTGCCAAAAGGGTACCGCCTGATGCCAGATACAACGAGCCGAGGATGGCATTCAGGATCCCGCCGCCCTTGCCCATGTAGTACCCGCCTTCGGGGATCTTCGTGACCATGTCCCATGAAAGGGACGGCAAACCGCGCACTACAACGATCCAAAGGATCAAGCCGAGCGCGGCGGTCACAATGAACAGGGAAACCTGCATGATGATCTTCATGAAGGCTTCCACCAGATGGCGTCTTTCCCATTTCTTTTTCATTAAGCCCATTTTCGACTCCTCATTCTCTGGATCACAAGAATGGAAAGGATGTTGAAGATCAGAATAACCACCAATAAAACCAGCGCGGCGCTCAATAACGCCGCATCATACAGCGGAATGGACATCATCTCGCCGTAATTATTCGCGATGAGTGCCGGCAATGGATACGCTGAATCAAAAATTGAAGTCGGCACTTGCGGGATGTTGCCCACCACCATCAACACGGCGATGGTCTCACCAAGCGCGCGTGACGCTCCGAGCACGATGGCGGCGAGAATGCCCGGTGCGACTTGCGGCAGGACGATATTGCGAATGGTCTGCCATTGGGTCGCACCGACCGCCAGGGATGCATGCCGCAAGTCATTGGGGACGGTGGAAAAAATCTCGTACATGACCGAAATGATCAGCGGGGCGATCATGACCGCGATCACGATGCCGGCCGCGAGGATGCCAAATCCTGTCGGCTGGTTGACACTGAAGATCGAAACAGAGCCCAGCCAACGGTCAGAAAGAGGCGCGAGTACTTTATCCACAAAAGGAACAATGGCCACCAATCCCCAGACGCCATAGACCACAGGCGGGATCGCAGCAAGCAGATCCAATACTGGTTTGGCGATGGAACGCAGCCGGGCATGGGCATACTCTGCCAGATAGATCGAGGTTAATAAACAGGCTGGAACGGCAAGAACCACGCCGACGGTGGTGACCCAGAAGGTGCCGAGGATAAAAGGCCAGAAACCGAATTGCCCGTCGCTTGGCCGCCAGATATCCCCAAAGAGCAAGTCGCTTAATGGGTAGGCTTGCAGGATCGGCCACGAACGAAATAGCAGCGCAATTGTGACGATTAAAATAAGCAGGACAGGCAGTAATGTAAATGTAAAAAAACTGCGCCGCGCAAAATTATCCTGACGGGCACGGGCAACTACGGAAGGCCGGCTGAGCCGGCCTTCCGCTTTGTTTATGGGTTGGGGTGGATTGTCTATCAGGCTCATTTGAGTTTATCAAGCGACTCAGCTTGTTGTTCAGGGGTGAGCGGCACGAACCCGGCTGATTCGAGGTATTGCTGTCCATCGGTGAGGATCCATTTGATGAAAGCCAGGGATAATCCTTCGGGCTTGCCCAACGTGGCGAGGTTCTCAAAACGTGAGGGCGGCGATGGATACGTGCCGTTCGCAACTGCGCTGAAGGCATCCTCCTTGACCTTGTAAATTTCAACGGCATCGGCTTTCCCGTTGTTGTCAACATCAATGGGCGGAATGATGACGCCGGGCACAATGTTGCCATTCGACAGGTCGAAGATGCTGTTCAAATTGCCATATCCGATCGCCAGCGGATCCTTGATGACCGTATCCAAGATCGAAGGTTCGCCGTTCACGCCAATACCCTTTGAGGTCTTCCTGGGCTTTGCCGCCGGCGAATTTTGCCCATTGCTCAGCCGCGCCGGAAGAATCAGAGCGGGTGAAGACATGGATCTCATCCGTGATGGACGGGTCGCCGACCACTTCACCCCAGGTCTTGATCTCTTCGGTGATGTAGATCTTATTGAAGATCTCCTGTGTGATGCCTTTTTCGAGAAGCTGTGCCGCAACAGGGTTTTCCGAGCTGACGATCGGGAAGACCGCGTCCTTGGTGACGGATACCCAGAAGATGCCCTGCGCAGTCTCTTCATCCTTGATGGAGCGTGAGATCATGCCAATATCCACGGCACCTGCGATGGTATCGGTCATGCCCTTGCCCGCGCCGCCGCCCTGCACATCGAATTCAACATCAGGATGAAGTTTTGAAAATTCATCGGCCCAGACGGTCATCATCGGATAAAGCGCGAACGCGCCGGAAACAGAAATGACTCCGCTCAGTTGTTCTTCAGCAGGGGATTGGGCCGCGTCAGACGCAGGGACAGCTGCCGCTTCAGGAGCGGAGCTTCCGCACGCTGATAACGCCACAGCCAAAATCAGGAATACAGACAGCAATGTTAAAGTTTTTTTTCGCATATTTCATCTCCAATTTGTTTTATATACTATAAAGTCTATAGAGCTAGTATACTTTTGAAGTAAATAAAAATGCGTTCCCCATTACGCACTTCTATCTACTTATTTGATGCCGAGTTTTTTGCGGACGGCGCTTTGCCGTTTGGTTACATCCGCAAGGCTGGTGTTATCGAGAATACCGGCGATGGCATTACGCACATCACCCATCACCAGCCGCAGGCCGCAGGTCTGCTCATCGGGACAGCCGCATGGCTCATAAGACATCTGGCTGACACACTTGATCGGAGCAACCGGACCGTCCAGGACGCGAAAAATCTGTCCGAGCGTGATCTCACTGGAGGACCTGGCCAGGTAATACCCGCCGCCGACGCCCATTTTGCTGTGGAGCAAGCCCGCGTTCTTGAGCGCAAGCAGGATCTGCTCAAGGAACTTGGCTGAGATCTGCTCGCGTTGAGCGATCTCCTTGATCTGCACCACAGGCATGGCATTCTGCTCGACAGGTTCCGCCAGAACGATCATCGCCCGTAAACCGTATTCACCGCGTTTGGAAAGTCTCACTCAATCTCCTAGTAATACAATAGACTTTATTGGACATAATCATAATTCAGCGACTGAATTATGTCAAGAAGAATTAGCCGCCTGTGTTAGCCCAAAGCTGAAACCCATCCAGCAAAAAAATTTCTCACTTGAATCGCCACTTCCCTGCGGTATAATCCGCACGCTATGGCAAGACGAAAAGCGCCTGAAGAACTCTCCGTTGAAGAATTGCGCCGCCTCCTGGTGGAGAAACGGCGCGGCGCGCGCAAAGAACGTTTAGAACATTTTCGTCGAACCGGGCGTGTTGTGACAGTTGCGCCGGACATGTCTGATTTTGACTCACAGACACAGTCATCCGCGCCGGTAGTCGATACTGCAGATGCAGGCGGATCAGCGCTTGAACCAGCTCCCACCAACCCGCGCCGCAAATGGATGGATCGCATCCTGCTTGGTGTGGAAGTGCTGGCCGTCATTGGCTTGGTCGCAGTGCTATTGAATGGACTTTGTCTGCTTCGTACTCTTAACACAGAAGTCGCCGCTGCGCTTAACCCCGTAACCGCCACCCCCACTCCGTTGATCATGGCTGTAGTTTTGCCTTCGGGTCATGTGCCTCCAGACGAGCAGGGAAATACGCGCCCTAATGAGGCGGAAATCCCTGAACACCTGCGGCCGATGGTGCAGTCGCTCGCGAACATTCCCATCCCCACTGCGGCTCCAGATCAGGGAATCCGAATTCAGATTCCCGCCATCAACATTGATGCCCCTATCGTTCAGGGAGATGGATGGGAGCAGCTCAAAAAGGCGTCGGTCAATACGCAGGTTCCGCCGACCCTGGCACAGATGGAAATGTGGTACTCTCAGCGCATAATGACGTCTATGGTGAGATATTCCGCTACCTGGATAAACTCGCTCCCGGCGACCAGGTTATTATCTCTACCCGCCAACGCCAGTATGTGTATATCGTAGATCGAACAATATTGGTGGAACCAACCGCTGTGGAAGTGATGGCATCCACAGGCTCACCGACCGTGACTTTGATCTCATGTTATCCATATCTTGTTGATACACAGCGCATTGTTGTCTTTGCGCGATTACAAAACTAGGAGAAATAAAATGGCTAAGAAAAACAAAAGACCTGCAGCAGCCCGAATGGCGACACCCGCCGCGCCCGTGGAATTCAATCCCGATTATTCCAATGTCAAGAAAGACCTTTCCCGCATTGGCATTCTCGCAGGAACTTTCTTTATCGGCCTCATCGTTCTATCTTTCTTTGTAAAGTAGAAATTTTAGGGTGTACGCAAAAGAAGGAATATTCTGCGTACGCCCTAAAATGTTTCCATAATACTCGCAACGAAATAAAGCGTGTCGTCTATCTGGTTCGAATTGCGTGTTGACACCTATCTAGAGTTCAATAAAACCAGACAGAACGCGGTCAAACAGTTGTTCAAGGGCGGAGTCCAAGAATGCCATGTGGGAAAACATGGGAATATTGTGCCATATGTTTGAAAATCAGTCAGGGTGTGCGCATCATATTTCAGGAGCATAAAATGGCATCTGCTCAAAGCACTGTGGATTTTCTTGTCGGCCAAATGTTGGGGGCAGGAGAAATTTCCCATAAAAAAATGTTCGGCGAATACGGGATATACTGCAACGGAAAAATGGTCGCCTCAGTCTGTGATAACAAACTTTTTATCAAGCCGACTGCCCGCGGAAGAGCGTATATTGGGGAGGTCGTGGAAGAGTCACCCTACCCTGGTGCGAAGCCGCATTTTTTGATCTCCAACGAAAAATCAAAAAATGGGCATTGGCTGGGTGAGTTGATCAGGATCACAGCCGAAGAACTTCCCGTGTCAGTAAAAAAGAAAAAAGCCGGCACATCCTAAAACAACCACCCGCATGGGTGCTATAATGATAAACATACTTTCGTGAAGTTTCCCCATTAATATGGAATTAAATTCCAGAAGGATAAACCGATGCCAGCAGTGAATTATCAATACGAAAAACGCAAAAAAGAATTGGAAAAGAAAAAAAAGAAAGCTGAAAAAGATCGCCAGAAAGAGATCAAAAAGAACAGTAACAAACCCAGAGAGACTCCGCCCCCACCTGTGGCTCCTGAAAAATAGACTTGCAACATGAAGAGCTAACGAACAACCTCCCTCACAAACATCTGCAAGGGAGGTTGTTTTATTAAACGTATAATTCAATGGGAGCATCCCCATGAACAAAAAAATGATCATGATTGATTGGACCCATTCTGGCACAGGTGCAACAAAAATAGAACGAGCAATCGTTTGGACTTTTGGAATGTTTGGCGCAGTTATACTTGCTCAGGATGTACTGGAGGGTGTGACTGCCAACTCCCTGAATAACTGCAAACATTTTTATCATTCACCACTCAGCCTGAAGAAACAGGAGTGAATTGAATATGAATCGTGAAACTTCCCTTCTCGCAACGATGCCGTCAGCCTTGTGTTTGCCTTCGGCGGATTTATTGCGGTGCGCTGCGCTCCTGCGATTATTGGTTATCTGTTGGCCGGGATCATCGTTGGGCCTTTTACGCCGGGCTTTGTTGCTGATTCCAAATTGGCGCTTGAACTGGCTGAGATCGGTGTCATCCTATTAATGTTCGGGGTTGGGACTCATTTTTCAGTCAGGGATCTGATGGCTGTACGTGCTATTGCTTTGCCGGGGGCGCTCTTGCAGATCGTAGCAGCCACGATCTTTGGAATAGGCATATCCAGGCTGTGGGGTTGGACATTGGGAAGCGGATTAGTCTTTGGTCTGGCATTGGTTGCAAGCACGGTCGTTTTGTTAAGAGCCATCGAAGCACAGGGGAGGCTTGATCTGCAGGATGGTCGAATCGCGATTGGATGGCTTATCGTTGAAGATATTGTCATGGTGCTGGTGTTGGTGCTTTGCCGGTTTTCTCTTTTCGCTGGGGGTATTCCTTTAGAGACCATGGCGGCTCAAAATATCTGGGTCACCATTGGCGTAACATTGGGCAGGATCATTTTATTTGTAGCCATCATGCTTGTTGCAGGACGCCGTTATTTTCCCTGGTTGTTACAACGCGTGGAGAAACTAGGTTCTCAGGAACTATTTACGCTCGCTGTTGTCACACTCGCGCTCGGTGTGGCCTTTGGTTCAGCTTACTTTTTTGGTGTTTCTTTCGCGTTGGGCGCATTCTTCGCGGGAGTGGTCATTAATGAATCAGATCTCAGTCATCGGGCAACGCATGATCTGCAGCCCCTACAAAACGCATTTACCGCTTTGTTCTTTGTTTCAGTTGGCATGTTATTTGATCCTGCTATTTTGATCCGCGAGCCTTTGCAGGTATTGACTGTGCTGGCAATCATTGTGATCGGGAAATCGCTCGCGGCATTTTGGATCGTGCGCCTGTTGAAGTATCCTCTGGCTACCGCCTGGACCGTTTCGGTTGCCCTGGCGCAAATTGGGGAATTTTCCTTTATCCTGGCCGGGCTTGGCTGCAGCTGGTTTACTTTCTCAAGACGGGCAGAGCCTGATCGTTGCCGGCGCCTGCTTTCGATCACAATCAATCCACTGCTTTTTTATTTGGCATCCAAACGGAATCTAGTGACGACCAGATCATTATAAATAATCTGATTTGAAAGATCATATTTGATAGGAGTGATCTATGAAACGTTTGATCCTCATCTTTTCGATGCTCGCTTTATTTATCTTTCCTTCAGCAGTTCAAGCGGATGTGGCTCCGCCAATCAATCCACCGGGTTCAAATCTGCAGCCGGGCACAGAGTCCACCCAGGTGAGGATGGTGGCGGAAACTGTTCTGGTCGATGTGCAGAAGGATCTTGATCTTCGCAGTTTGGGCAATGCCATCGTCACCGCAGACTTCACCATGCGCAACCTCGGCAATGATCCCGAGAGCATGGCTGTCCGATTCCCGATTGCCGCACAGAATGGGCGTTTCGAGTATCCCGAGATCGCCGATTTGAAGATCTCTGTCGACAGGAAAAGATCGAGTATCGCCGCACCAGCTTTCCTGATGAAGGAGACCCGAGCCAAATGATCCCCTGGGCTGAGTTCGATATTACCTTCCCGCCCGGGCAGGACGTTTCCATTCAAGTCAAATACGAGTTGAATGGTTCGGGATATGCCCCTTACACCGCCTTTACTATATCCTCGAATCGGGTGCGGGCTGGAAGGACACCATCGGCAGCGCGGATATTATTTTGCGACTGCCTTATGAAGCCAGTCCGCAAAATGTGGTGATTGGGCTGCAGATCGGATGGGCGGAAACCACGTCCGGAGGAGTTTTTCAGGGTAACGAGGTGCGCTGGCATTTTGATAACTTTGAGCCTGGTCCACATGAAGCCATTCATAACATGGAGTTCGCGCTCGTAGCCCCATCAGTTTGGAACAACCTGCTGATCACACGCGCAAATGTTACCAAGTCTCCCAATGACAGCGAAACCTGGGGACAACTTGGAAAGGCTTACAAGTCCATATTCTTGATGCATAAATATTATCGGGAAGATGACGCAGGAAAGGAACTTTACAAATTGGCTATTGAAGCCTACGAAAAGTGTCTCGCGCTCAACCCCAAGGATGCGCAATGGCATGCCGGTTTTGCCGACCTGCTTGCCAATCATGCTTTCTGGAATTCTTTTTTGACCAACCCAACTATGGATGTTTACCGTGCATTCAATGAAATACATACGGCACTCGAGCTGGCGCCGAAGGATGCCAAGGTTCTGGAGATCGCAGAATCAATTTATTTAATGTTCCCAGAGGGAATGATAAAACTGAAAACGGATACAATTTCCCGTGGCTGACTCAAACTCCCACTCCGCTTCCTGTCACCCTGACAATTGCACCTGCTGAAAGTACAGTTGCCGCCTCGGCTGTAGATGCAACGGC
The DNA here is from genome assembly GCF_016711665.1 of Candidatus Villigracilis saccharophilus. Lineage (NCBI taxonomy): Bacteria > Bacillati > Chloroflexota > Anaerolineae > Anaerolineales > Candidatus Villigracilaceae > Candidatus Villigracilis > Candidatus Villigracilis saccharophilus. Next base: position 90,329 of record NZ_JADJSO010000022.1, on the reverse strand, counting down.
AACTCTTGTTCCGCGTGTTACGAATACGCCCCTGCCCATCTCGAGCCCTAGTAAAAACGAAACCACACCTTCGCCAAAAGCAACCCCACCCTGCGGGGCAGCAGCACTGGCTCCGCTAACAGCGATTGGCGTATGGTTGGTCAATAAACGCAGGCTGCAGCATTAAACCAGAGTCTGCTTACGCTCTAATAGATATTTCAAAACTCATTCACGATAAGAAATAAGGCTTAACCACAAAGATCCAATATTTTAAGAGAATAGACATGGCTAGACCGAACAAAGGCGATAGCCATGTCTACTAATTCCTATAAATAATTATCCGTACTTGTTACTGAATCCCAGCCCAATTCCCGGAAATCGGCATGTCGCCAGGATTCCCCAGTGCGAAGACCAGGTCAGCAAAGCCAATCGTATTACTGTTCCTCAGCATAAACACCCCATTGCGATAGACCCCGATCGTATCAACCCCATCATTATTCCAATCACCAGTCACAGGTTGGTCGCCCTTCAACCCGTAATTGAGCGCAACATCCGCAAAGCCGCTGACGTTCGCGTTTTTCAGGAAAATCACCCCATTATTCGGACGAAATACTCCGGTGGTATCCAAACCATCGCCATTCCAATCGCCGACAATGCCCACATCACCCGGGTTACCAAGGAGAAAGGTCGTATCAGCATCTCCTGTGGAATTGCTGTTGCGCAACAAAAACTGACCGTTGTGATAGACCCCAATCGTATCAACACCGTCTCCATCCCAATCCCCGGCAATCGGTTGATCGCCTGCCTGGCCGAAAGAAAACACAATATCTGCGAAACCCAATGTATTTGAATTACGCAGGTAGAAAGTACCGTTTCGATAGACGCCGATCGTATCTGTTCCATTACCATCCCAATCGCCCACTACAGGATAATCTCCTCCCAATCCATAATTTATGACGACATTCGCGAATCCGTCAGTATTACTATTTTTCAAGTACAAGGCTCCATTGGCTGGCCGAAAGACTCCAGTCGCATAATTTGTGATGATTGGAGATGCAGGCAGTGCTTCGCTAAGCAGCAAATTGTTATTAATGTCCTTTTTTACGCCTGCTTTCTCGAGCCACATATAACCAGGATCCGTATCATAACTCCAACGGCCACTATGAACATACCATCCCGAGAGAGGCGTGCCATTAATCGCAACAAGCGCTCCATTGTGCTTAAGAGTGAAATGAACGTGAGGAACAGATGATGCACCGCCAGAGCATGTGGCTTCTGCAGGTGTATTTGCGACCACACCTATTTTGTCATTTTGTTTAATTGAACCTGAAAAGCTTTGTATGTTTTCAAGATGATAATAAGTTGTCTCCCACCCATCTGCATGTAAAATTTTAAAATAACACGCAGAAACTTGGATCGGAATTCCTGCAGCGCTTGCAACTATCCAGGTATTGCTTGTATCAGATCCCCAGGAAAGACCTCCAGGATAGAAATCCAAAGAAGAAGCATCCCGGAACGTGCAATTTGTATTAGTGATACATCCGCTGTTATCATGAACGCCCCCAAATCTCCATGATGTTCCCTGCAGATAGGGGAGTTGTAATAAGTTATCCGGTGCGACTGGCATTCCCGATTCCGCAGACAGGCTTACAAGGTTGTTTTCATCAAGCGGACTATTATTTCCAAATAATCTTGCATAAGTCTGGTAAAAGCCATTGGCTTGGCTGTTATCCAGTATCAATGATATGTTTTTTTCATTCATTGCGGCAAGTCCCGCGATGATCGCATAGGTCCCCGCATTGGTGCCTGATGCTACACTGACAGTATACCCATCCGAAGTAACAAAAGATTCCAGAGACCGCTGTGAAACAGACAGCGGAGAGTAGGAATAAAGATGCAAATAATAAGCCTCTGTCATTTTATTTGACAGGTATTCAACCTGAGAAATAAAATGACCGGCATCCAAACCAAAAGCATCTTCCAATTTTTCAGCATTGGGATTGGAAATTAATTGGGAATGAATTTCCAACAAGGTCAGATAAATTTTTGGGTTTATACTGAAATATTCCGAGCGGCCATATAGATCATCAGCATATACCAACAGGTGAGGAGCATTGGTGCTAAGGTAAGATTTCAAACTAAAATCCCCCACATTAGGTCCGTACACAAACTCGCCATCTGACAAAATTATGCTTGCAGCTAAACCGGAATTATCCTTCGCTTGAACCCCCTCAGGAACCGCAAATGCGCAGAACAAAATGCAAATTAATAATGAGCTGGTGAAAACTACATTTTTGAATTGACTGATTTGATTCCTGGATGTCATGAAAATATTCCTTCATATGAGCATCCAGATCTTTTGCATTTTTGAAATGTAAGCAATCTCGACTGCTCGTTTTCGGCAGCTTGGCGATCATGGCTGTGCGAACTCAGCTTTAGACCCATAGCTTTGCGTTCCTGCTTTTCAACAGGTTTGCGATTTATCGATACGATAGACTCTTAAAGTTCAAATAAAAACGGATCTGACTTTTGCCAGATCCGCGAATGGAAACACAAAACATGTGGTTTTCAGCGGTCTGGCGATCCTGGTTGTATGTCAACAACTTTAGACCCATGACTTTGCGTCCCTGTTTTTCAACAGGTTTGCGATTTCATTAACATTTATCTGTTTTTAGTTTAGCACATCCTTCAGGTTTTTCACTTTTCAAATCAGAAAAGTCACCCCATATTATTGTAAGGTAACTGCAGGCATAATCATGTTTGTGGAATACGTCTTGTAGAGGCCTCGATACACGCAGTCTCAGCCAAAAAAACTTTGAACTCACAATTAAAAAGAACATGGCTATGCTCCCCGACAGCATAGCCATGTTTCTCGTTTTTACAAAATTCGATCAGTATATTTTATGGGATCCCATCCCAGTTGCCTGAGATCGGCATATCACCGGGGATGCCCAAAGCGAATACTATATCTGCGAACCCTATCGTATTGGAATTCCGCAGGTAGAAGGAACCGTTTCGATATACCCCAATGGTATCAATTCCATCATCGTTCCAATCGCCGATCACAGGTTGGTCATTAGCCAAGCCATAATTTAGCGCAACGTCTGCGAATCCGCTTACATTTGTATTCTTCAGGAAGATCACACCATTGCTTGGGCGGAAGACCCCGGTGGTATCCAGACCGTCACCATCCCAATCCCCTGCAATGCCAACATCGCCCGGGTTTCCAAGATAGAAGCTCGTATCCGCTGGCCCCGCAGAATTGCTGTTGCGCAGCAGGAATTGGCCGTTGCGATAGACACCGATTGTATCAGTGCCATCCCCATCCCAGTCCCCAGAAACCGGCTGATCACCTGGAAGACCAAAGGCGAACTCCAGGTCAGCAAAACCAATGGTGTTGGAATTGCGCAGGTAGAAAGAGCCGTTGCGATAAATTCCAATCGTATCTGTTCCGTTACCGTCCCAATCTCCTGTTATAGGATAATCTCCTCCCAATCCATAGTTAATGGCGATATCTGCAAAGCCCGTTGTGTTGGCATTCTTCAGATACAAAAGCCCATTACTCGGCCGAAAGACTCCGGTTGTATCTCCACCAGAACCCAAGCCGCCGGAACCATTATTGATCACAAAGTCTCCAGCTGCCGCGTTGATCAGGCTATTGTAGTTGGCACTATCACCCGCCACGAAGTCTGCTGTGATGGCATATGTGCCGATAGCTGTTGGCACGGTTGCAGATCCATTATATTTAATATTGCCAACCGTACCCGCAACTGAGCCAGTCACAATCGCCGCTTGTGGAGTGGCATTAAAGACGACCGGCGAATTCGTTACAGATAATGTCGGCGTGGCTTTGTTGATTGAAAAAGAACCAGCAACGGCATTCGTCAGGCTGTTATAAGCGGTCGGATCGTTTGGCACGAAATTCGCTGTGACCGTATAGGTGCCGGCATTGGTCGGCACGGTTGCGACGCCATTATATTTAATATTGCTAACCGTACCCGCAACTGAGCCAGTCACAGTCGCCGCCTGTGGAGTCCCGTTGAAGATAACCGGCGAATTTGTTACAGACAAGGTCGGCGTAACTTTGATCAGCGTGTAATTGACACTAGCTGAATGAGCATGGGCAGGCATGGTGATCGTGTTTATGTTGGCAGTACTGGTGTCATTATTGGTGCCAGTCCAACTGCTGATCTGCCAACCGGAGGTTGGTACTGCCCCGCTCAAGCTAATGGATGCAGCGGTAAGATATTGACCTGCGGCACAACCGGTTGAGTTAGCGGGAGTTGCGACAGGATCTGTACCTTGCCCGGTATGGCTGAGAGCCAGCGCATAACATGTGGGAGGCAGAGCGGTCCACTTGGCATACAGTGTGATGTCTGCGCTGAAGGAGTAGCTCGCGCCATTAGCGTAGTTCGTGCCTGTGCCATTCGCGAGAGTGTTCCAGCCCGCGAAGGTGTAGCCTGTGCGTGTGAAGGTATTGAGCGTCAGGGCGGTCGGGACATTCGCAACCTGCGGAGCCATCGTGCCAGTCCCACCGTTGGCGTTGAAGGTCACCGTGTGCGTCGGCAGAGTTGTCCACTTGGCATACAGCGTGATGTTCGCAGCCGGCATGGTTGTGAAGGTGTATGCCGTGGTGAGACCTGCATCGCTGTACCAGCCGCCGAAGGTGTTGCCAGCCTTGGTCGGAGCTGTCGGAGCGCTGACCGCCGAGCCGAAGGGCTGGGTGATCGCAGTGACCGCCGAGCCGCCATTGCTGTTGAACGTGATGGTGTAGCTGTTGGCTGTCCACTTGGCATACAGCGTGATGTTCGCAGCCGGCATGGTTGTGAAGGTGTAGGCCGTGGTGAGACCCGCGTCGCTGTACCAGCCGCCGAAGGTGTTGCCAGTCTTGGTCGGGGCTGTCGGAGCGCTGACCGCCGAGCCGAAGGGCTGGGTGATCGCACCAACCGCCGAGCCGCCATTGCTGTTGAACGTGATGGTGTAGCTGTTCACTGTCCACTTGGCATACAGTGTGATGTCTGCGCTGAAGGAGTAGATCGCGCCGTCAGCGTAGTTCGTGCCCGTGCCATTGGCGAGGGTGTTCCAGCCCGCGAAGGTGTAGCCTGTGCGGGTGAAGGTATTGAGCGTCAGGGCTGTCGGGACATTCGCGACCTGCGGAGCCATCGTGCCAGTCCCGCCGTTGGCGTTAAAGGTGACGGTGTGATCGGCAGGTGTCCACTTGGCATAGAGGGTGATGTCTGCGCGAAGGAGTAGATCGCGCCGTCAGTGTAGTTGTGCCTGTGCCATTGGCGAGGTGTTCCAGCCCGCGAAGGTGTAGCCTGTGCGGTGAAGGTATTGAGCGTCAGGGCGGTCGGGACATTCGCGACCTGCGGAGCCATCGTGCCAGTCCCCGTTGCGTTGAAGGTCACGGTGTGTGGCAGAGCGTCCACTTGGCACGGTGTGTGCGGCCAAGGTGTGCCGTGGACCGCTGTACCAGCCCGAAGGTGTTGCCAGCTGGTGGGCTGTCGGAGCGCTGACCGCCGAGCCAAGGGCTGGGTGATCGCACAACCGCCGAGCCGCCATGCTGTTGAACGTGATGGTGTGCTGTTCACCGTCCACTTGGCATAGAGGGTAATGTCCGAAGCCGGCATGGTTGTGAAGGTGTATGCCGTGGTGAGACCTGCGTCGCTGTACCAGCCGCCGAAGGTGTTGCCAGTCTTGGTCGGGGCTGTCGGAGCGCTGACCGCCGAGCCGAAGGGCTGGGTGATCGCACCAACCGCCGAGCCGCCATTGCTGTTGAACGTGATGGTGTAGCTGTTCACTGTCCACTTGGCATACAGCGTGATGTCTGCACTGAAGGAGTAGCTCGCGCCATTAGCGTAGTTCGTGCCGTGCCATTGGCGAGGGTGTTCCAGCCCGCGAAGGTGTAGCCTGTGCGGTGAAGGTATTGAGCGCCAGGGCGGTCGGGACATTCGCGGCCTGCGGAGTCATCGTACCAATCCCACCGTTGGCGTTGAAGGTCACCGTGTGCGTCGGCAGAGTTGTCCACTTGGCGTACAGCGTGATGTCTGCTTCGAAAGAGTAGAGCGCGCCGTCAGCGTAGTTGATGCCTGTACCATTCGCGAGAGTGTTCCAGCCCGCGAAGGTGTAGCCTGTGCGTATGAAAGTATTGAGCGTCAGGGCGGTCGGGACATTCGCGACCTGCGGAGTCATCGTACCAGTTCCGCCGTTGCTGTTGAAGGTCACCGTGTGCGTCGGCAGAGCGGTCCACTTGGCATACAGTGTGATGTCTGCGCTGAAGGAGTAGCTCGCGCCATTAGCGTAGTTCGTGCCTGTGCCATTCGCGAGAGTGTTCCAGCCCGCGAAGGTGTAGCCTGTGCGTGTGAAAGTATTGAGCGTCAGGGCGGTCGGGACATTCGCAATCTGCGGAGCCATCGTGCCAGTCCCACCGTTGGCGTTGAAGGTCACCGTGTGCATCGGCAGAGTTGTCCACTTGGCATACAGCGTGATGTCTGCGGCCGGCATGGTTGTGAAGGTGTAAGCCGTGGTGAGACCTGCATCACTGTACCAGCCAGCGAAGGTGTTGCCAGCCTTGGTCGGTGCTGTCGGAGCGCTGACCGCCGAGCCGAAGGGCTGGGTGATCGCACCAACCGCAGAGCCGCCATTGCTGTTGAAGGTGATGGTGTAGCTGTTCACCGTCCACTTGGCATACAGCATGATGTCTGCTGCCGGCATGGTTGTGAAGGTGTAGGCTGTGGTGAGACCTGCGTCGCTGTACCAGCCGCCGAAGGTGTTGCCAGTCTTGGTCGGTGCTGTCGGAGCGCTGACCGCCGAGCCGAAGGGCTGGGTGATCGCAGCAACCGCCGAGCCGCCATTGCTGTTGAACGTGATGGTGTAGCTGTTCACTGTCCACTTGGCATACAGGGTGATGTTCGAGGCCGGCATGGTTGTGAAGGTGTAGGCTGTGGTGAGACCTGCATCGCTGTACCAGCCGCCGAAGGTGTTGCCAGTCTTGGTCGGTGCTGTCGGAGCGCTGACCGCCGAGCCGAAGGGCTGGGTGATCGCACCAACCGCCGAGCCGCCATTGCTGTTGAACGTGATGGTGTAGCTGTTCACTGTCCACTTGGCATACAGCGTGATGTCTGCTGCCGGCATGGTTGTGAAGGTGTAGGCTGTGGTGAGACCTGCGTCGCTGTACCAGCCGCCGAAGGTGTTGCCAGTCTTGGTCGGTGCTGTCGGAGCGCTGACCGCCGAGCCGAAGGGCTGGGTGATCGCACCAACCGCCGAGCCGCCATTGCTGTTGAAGGTGATGGTGTAGCTGTTGGCTGTCCACTTGGCATACAGGGTGATGTCTGCGCTGAAGGAGTAGCTCACGCCGTCAGCGTAGTTCGTGCCTGTGCCATTCGCGAGAGTGTTCCAGCCAGCGAAGGTGTAGCCTGTGCGTGTGAAGGAATTGAGCGTCAGGGCGGTCGGGACATTCGCGATCTGCGGAGCCATCGTGCCGGTTCCGCCGTTGCTGTTGAAGGTCACGGTGTGATTGGGCAGAGCCGTCCACTTGGCATAGAGGGTGATGTTCGCAGCCGGCATGGTTGTGAAGGTGTATGCCGTGGTGAGACCTGCATCGCTGTACCAGCCGCCGAAGGTGTTGCCAGTCTTGGTCGGTGCTGTCGGAGCGCTGACCGCCGAGCCGAAGGGCTGGGTGATCGCACCAACCGCAGAGCCGCCATTGCTGTTGAAGGTGATGGTGTAGTTATTCACGGTCCACTTGGCATACAGGGTGATGTCTGCTGCCGGCATGGTTGTGAAGGTGTAGGCTGTGGTGAGACCTGCATCGCTGTACCAGCCGCCGAAGGTGTTGCCAGTCTTGGTCGGTGCTGTCGGAGCGCTGACCGCCGAGCCGAAGGGCTGGGTGATCGCAGCAACCGCCAGCCGCCATTGCTGTTGACCGTGATGGTGTAGCTGTTCACCGTCCACTTGGCATACAGGGTGATGTTCGCAGCCGGCATGGTTGTGAAGGTGTAGGCCGTGGTGAGACCCGCGTCGCTGTACCAGCCGCCGAAGGTGTTGCCAGTCTTGGTCGGTGCTGTCGGAGCGCTGACCGCCGAGCCGAAGGGCTGGGTGATCGCACCAACCGCAGAGCCGCCATTGCTGTTGAAGGTGATGGTGTAGTTATTCACCGTCCACTTGGCATACAGTGTGATGTCTGCAGCCGGCATGGTTGTGAAGGTGTAGGCTGTGGTGAGACCTGCGTCGCTGTACCAGCCGCCGAAGGTGTTGCCAGTCTTGGTCGGTGCTGTCGGAGCGCTGACCGCCGAGCCGAAGGGCTGGGTGATCGCACCAACCGCCGAGCCGCCATTGCTATTGAAGGTGATGGTGTAGCTGTTCACTGTCCACTTGGCATACAGGGTGATGTTCGAAGGCCGCATGGTTGTGAAGGTGTAGGCTGTGGTGAGACCTGCATCGCTGTACCAACCGCCGAAGGTGTTGCCAGTCTTGGTCGGAGCTGTCGGAGCGCTGACCGCCGAGCCGAAGGGCTGGGTGATCGGAGCAACCGTCGAGCCGCCATTGCTGTTGAACGTGATGGTGTAGCTGTTCACTGTCCACTTGGCAAAGAGGGTGATGTTCGCAGCCGGCATGGTTGTGAAGGTGTAGGCTGTGGTGAGACCTGCGTCGCTGTACCAGCCGCCGAAGGTGTTGCCAGTCTTGGTCGGGGCTGTCGGAGCGCTGACCGCCGAGCCGAAGGGCTGGGTGATCGGAGCAACCGCCGAGCCGCCATTGCTGTTGAACGTGATGGTGTAGCTGTTCACCGTCCACTTGGCGTAGAGGGTGATGTCTGCGCCGAAGGAATAGACCGCGCCGTCAGTGTAGTTGGTGCCCGTGCCATTCGCGAGGGTGTTCCAGCCCGCGAAGGTGTAGCCAGTGCGGGTGAAGGTATTGGTAGTCAGGGCGGTGGGAACATTCGCGATCTGCGGAGTCATCGTGCCAGTCCCGCCGTTGGCGTTGAAGGTGACAGTGCGGAAGGACGTTCCCGTTAAATTCAACTCAATACTGGTTCCGCTTTGCCATAGAGCAGTCTGATCAGCTACATAACTGCCAATATAGAAAACAACGGTATCTCCTGGAACACCGCCTTGAACACCTGCAATATCAGGGTCCTCGCCAGGCACATCAAAAAAGTAAACTGAGTCCCCAGCATATAAAATCGCCTCCATTGAAGCATATTCAACTCCGTTAATACGAGCTGAAATAACGGTGCCAGCAGGCACATCTGCTCCATCCAGCTGACCGTTCCCCTAAAACTGGAGGGCGCGGAGGGGCGGCAAATGCCGTCGCAAAGTTGCTGAGTGTAAGAGCAATGGCTAGAAATAAGGCGGTGAAGATATGTTGAATTTTCATTTTTCACCTCTTATGGATCGATCTAATTTCTTCCAGTTGGTTGTGTCCATTTTGTTTGTGTGTTTGGCATCACATCTTCTTTTGGGTAAGGTCAGGTATGTTTGACAATTGCCCCTGACCTTACCGAAGATATGCATTTACTCAGCTAAATACTCAACGCTCCACGTGTGATTCGCATTGACTTTGACCCAGTAACCCCAACCTGGCAACAATTCGGTTAAGCTGTTTAGGAAGGGCGGCATGTTCGCGTCGAACAACTTCCATGGGACAGCATCGTCTGCATCATACGCATACACAAGTGAGAAATCGGTGCCGACGCCGTTGTCACTCAATGCCTCAGGCAGTGGACGATTTACCCCGGATGGGTAGGCCACCAGGTTCCAGCCACCGGCATTGGTATATAAGTTGATGTTGGTTGTTACTGGAACAAGGCCAGTTACCTCCAAAGTATCTGCGGCTGTCATCGTACATCAGCCAGTTGTTACTGGAGCTTGTTGCATCCCAGGCATAGACCAGGTCGTAATTGCCATCAATACTGGAGAGGACCGTCGCGATATCTGTGTTAGTTGGGTGGACATTGAATGAAACCAGATTCCAACCGACTGTGAGCGGTATGCTATGTGTGGCTGGCAGAATGACCAATGTTCCATTTGCTGTACCGGTGTAGTTCAGATCGGTAACTGTGGCGGTCACAGCATAGCTGCCAATATTGATCGGAGCGGTTGCAGAACCATCGTAGGTGAAGCTAACAGTCAGTCCCGCCTGGACTGGTGGTGGCAGTCGCCGACTTGGGTGTGCCATCATAAACCTGTGTCAGACCGCCAAGGGTTACAGTAGCGGGGGCTTTGTTTACGGTTACAGTCTGGCTGCCGTTGCTGGTGAAGAAGTTTGGATCTCCGGCATAAGTGGCCGTGATCAAATGTGAGCCGCTGCCCACAGAGCTGGGCGTATAAGTCACAGAGCAGGTGGCGGTTCCGTTGGAGCCCGAGAGAGCACACGGGCTGGTGACAAAGCTGCCGCTGCCGTTCGTGGTCCAACTGACATTTCCTGTGGGGGTCTTGTCACCCGAGCCGCGCACGACGGTGGCGACACAGGTGATGTTTGAGCCATAACTAACGATTGGGGTTCCCGCGCCACAATTTACGGTTGTGTTGGAGCCGACCATTGTCACTGTATAGGTGACGGAGATTTTCATGTAATCTACATAGGCAATTCTGTTGACTCCACTGACGACAGAGAGAGCCACACCAAAATTATTGGCATTGATTTCTGCGGGTGTCCAGGTGGTTCCCCAAAGATCGGCGGTTGTGCCGTATATGGCGGCAATGGGATTAGGTGTCGGCCATTCCGTTCCGGTTGCGGCTTTATTGTTCCCGATCATGGCACCTGCCTTCAGCAGTCTGACAGTGCTATCACGCACATCAATATAGTCGGGTCTGGTACCGCTTTCATGGCGTCCGATGGTGACCACAATCCCATTAATGACTGCATCTGCAGGAATGGCAAAGCCATAATTGGTACCTTCCAGATAACCGGAACTTAGGACACTGCCTGTGAGAGAGGCACTTGCATAACTGGTGTCATCAGCAGTGATGTAGCCAGGGTTAACCCAATCGGCTGTTCCTGTAATTGTTACATTGCCGCCTGTCCCAGCATTTGTAGTCGGGGTGGTGATTCCTGTAATCGATGGAAGAGTAGTGAAACTGACATCCTCTCCATACGATGTGCCAGCCACATTTGAAGCATAGGCACGGACATGGTACAGCAAGCCTGGTGTAAGACCCGTGATGCTGCTCGTGAAGGTGCCGGTGATGGAGATATCACCATCTGTGGTCTTGCTATCTGCGAGGGTGGGGGCGGTGGATGTGCTCCAGACAACGCCATGCTGGGTGGGATTGGGCACACCGAGCGCTGTGACATTGCCATTTCCGATGGCGTTGGTGGTCCCAATGGATGTGACAGCTTGTGTGGTTACCGTAGGGACAATCAGAGCAGTGAATGTGAGATCCTCGCCGTACGATGTGCCTGCTGCACTGGTAGCATATGCACGAACATGATATATCGTTCCAGGTGTTAGGCCGGTGATGGCACTTGTAAAGGTGCCAATCTCACTGACCGGACCATCCGTGGTTTTGCTATTTGCTATAGTGGGATTGGCTGTGGTTGCCCAAACAAAACCATGTTCGGTCGGATTGAACGAACCCAGAGCGGTGATATCGCCATTACCTGTAGCGGTCGTAGTTGTAATTTCGGTGACTGCCTGAGTGATGACTGTTGGCGCCAGGAGAGTGGTGAAAGTGACATCCTCGCCATAGACAGTACCTGCTGTGTTGGTGGCATAAGCGCGGAGGTGATACAGCGTCCCAGGTGTCAGGCCAGTGATATTGCTCGTGAAGGCGCCGGTCACAGAAACACCACCATCTGTGGTTTTGTTATCTGCGATGGTGGGATCGGCATTAGTGCTCCAGACGACTCCATGCTGGCTGGGATTGGGCACACCGAGCGAGGTGACATTGCCATTGCCTGTGGCAGTGGTGGTCATAATGTCCGTAACCGCCGAAGTGCTGACTGAAGAAACATGAGCAGCAGTGAAAGTGACATCCTCGCCGTAAGATGTGCCAGCCACATTGGTGGCATAAGCGCGGAGGTGATACAGCGTCCCCGGCGTTAGGCCGGTGATGACGCTGGTAAAAGTACCTGTCGCACTCACCGAACCACCTGTGGTTTTGTTATCATCAGTTGTCGGGTTGGCCGATGTGCTCCAGACCACACCATGTTGGGTCGGGTTTGGCAGACCCAGGGCCGTGATATTGCCATTGCCTGTGGCGGTTGTGGTTGTAATGTCGGTAACCGCCAGGGTGGTGACTGTAGGCGTAATGAGGGCAGTGAATGTGATATCCTCGCCATATGCGGTGCCGGCTGTGTTGGTGGCATAAGCACGGACATGATACAACGTCCCGGGTGTCAGACCAGTCATGGAACTGGTAAAGGCACCGGTTGCACTGACGGGACCATCTGTGGTTTTGTTGTCTGCGATGGTGGGATCAGGATTTATGCTCCAGACGACACCATGCTCTGTGGGATTGGGCTGACCTGTTGCAGTGATGTTACCGTTCCCATTGGCAGTTGTGGCCATAATGTTAGTCACTGTCTGAGTAGTGACCATAGGCATTGACTGCCCTAAAGGCAAAAACTCATAAGCACCGCGATCATCGTAATCCCGCACGCCAGCGCCGGTATTCGGAGTAGCCGGATCGTCCACGCGGGCGTTTCCATCGATATCGGAGACCGGTTGGCTGGGAGCATTGGAGTTGGCGCTATCAATCGCCGGTGACCCGGGTTGTGGGTAGTAATTGCCGAAAATTCCGAGACCTACATAAGGCACCCCAGTTTTTCGCAGAACAGACGGGACTGGATCAACAAATTTTGGATCCCCTTCCAACCCATGTATTTCTTGTGTAGGCACGGCAGCCTGAAAATCCGCCAGAGAGAGATAGCTGACATCATTCCAGATAAGCTGATAAGCGGCGCTCTCACGGTTGTAGAGGTTGTAATCGAGAGTGGTCCCGCTGATGGAAGCCGAGTCTACGCGCAGATTGCCGGCAAAAGAACCTGCCGGAGGAGTAAACCCGTTTCCAGCGCTGATATTGTTGATTAACGTTGTATGGTGTGAACCCGTACTGGCTTCACCTTCAACGTTTATACCAGTCGTACCATTCCCATGCACCGTATTACCCACAATGGTGTTGTTCGGCGAATTGTTGATGTCAATACCGTGATCGCCGTTTTCGTAGCTCAGGTTTCCAATGACTAGGTTGTTGGTGGACTGCACGCCAGTGGAGGAATTCACATAGATATTGATCCCACTATCCTCATTGCTATAGGTAACATTGTTGATAATGGTGTTATAGCTGCTGCCGGTCGTCTCGATCCCGGCTGCATCGCTCTCGACAATCGAGAAATTGGAATATGAGAGGTTGTTACTGACCAGGTTGTTATTGCTGTTGTTGAGCAGCCGGATGCCAATACACGTATTATGATCCGTGGTATTACCGCTGATCGTGGAGTAGGTGGTGGCCTTCAAATAAATGCCCTGCTCATAGGGGTGAGTCGTTGAAGTAGCACCAGCGTAGGTAACGTGGTTATTCGTGATGGTGAGGTAGCTTGAACTATCCGCGTAGATGCCTTTAGTACCAGTTTGAGTGATGTTGAAACCGTTAATGACGATATAGCTCTTGGATGACAGCGCGAAACCTGGGTAAGCAGTGAAAGGTGAAACAGTCATTTGAGGTTGTCCGGTCACCGTAACGCCGGGATCCCCCAGTAGGAAATCGGATTCCGTCAGCGCCGTTATTCCTTGGATAGACCGTCTCTGCATAAGTGCCGTGGATGACATGCACTATCTGGCCAGCAGTTGCAAGATATGCGCCTCTTCCAATCGTACAGAATGGAAGGGCGAACGAACCTACTTGACCAACGTCTGTGCAAGCCGGATTCGTCTTGTCGACATAGTAGACGCGGGCGGTGGTTGTACTGTAATCCTGGACAAACTGGTTTGAAGTCAAATTGGTATATGTACGAGTGGCGGGTCTGAACCCAAAACCTGATAAGGAAGGTGTGACCATGCCAGACCAGTTATAAGGAACCTCGAAACTATACAAGCCGGCTTCATCCGTGGTAACAGTCTTGGGTGTGCCATCCGTGTAACTGAGGGTGACACCTGCCAGGCCGGCGTTACCGGAGATGGTAAAGGTGACGCCTGTAGTGGTGTAGTCTTGCGCAGTTTGATCGGCAAGCACATTGGCATAGGTCATGCTGGTGGGCGAGAAGATATAGCCGGCCTTGGCAGGCGTGACCGTGCCAGACCAGTCGGTGGGAACCTGGAAACTGTACAGGCCGGCGCCATCCGCCGTGACAGTCTTGGGTGTGCCATTTGTATAAGTGAGAATGGCGCCTCCAACTCCCGCGTTTCCGGAAATAGTATGAGCAGTCACGGTTAGGCCCACGGTGGCAGTCGCGCTATCTACTGTTCCATCGTTGACCTTGAACGTGAAGCTGTCTGGCCCCGAGTAGTTTGTAGCGGGCGTGTACGTCCGGTTCGCGCCGCTGCCACTCAAGCTGCCATGCGCCGGATCATCCACAATGCTGTAAGTTAAGAGGCTGCCCTCCACATCTGTGCCGGTCAGGGTCAGGTCGATGGATGTGTTCCAGGACAGGCTGACAGATTGGGCATCGGCAACGGGTGCATCATTAACTGGATTAACAGTCAGCAGGAAGGTGTCGCTGGTGGTGACTGTCGAACCGTCCATCACGGAGACTGTAATGGTGGCAGTGCCGCTCTGGTTGAGGGCGGGCATGATGCTGGCGGTTCGGTTTGCGCCGCTGCCGCCCAGGGAAATATTTCCGTTCGGCACAAGGTCCGTATTTGATGAGGTGGCCGTGACGGTCAGGTAAGCCGCGGTGGTTTCCAGATCACCGACAGTGAAGGGGACGGCGCTGGTGGCGGTGTCTTCATCCGTGGTCCGGTCGGTGATGTCACTGATCGTCGGTGCTGTGTTTGTTTTGGAGAAAGTATGCGACCAGACTGGCAGGGTTGTACCTACCTTATATATGTTATATGTGAACGAGTCGCCGTCTACGCTGATGGTCGCAAAGCCCTGTGAGTTATCCATATCTGGATATACATAATCCATTCGATCCGGGTAAACATACTCGTTGTAAGTTCCGCTGCCGGAGGGGGAAGTGATGAACTGCTCGTAACTTCGGGTTAGTCCCGCGACGCGGGTATTATCCATATGCGTCCACCCTAAAACATGTTCGTGGCCATGAAAGGTTGCAGTAACAATTGGGTGATCGTTGATGATGGTCATCAGGTTCGGAGGCGTGCAACCAGCGTCCGCTCTGCCTGAGCATAAAGAATGTACGCTTGTCACAGGATATTCCGGCCCGTGGAAGAAAATAAACGCGTGCGTTAATCCCTGTCCCTCGGCATACGTTAGGCGGGAATTGAGGAAGTCCATTTCGACTTGTTCCAAGAAATCAATATCTCCCGGAACATCCAATCCAATAAAGATGGAATTTCCATAATCGAAACTATAGTTCAAATGGTCCGAGGAGGAATTGAGCGCTGTCTTATTGGTCACATATGGCGGCAACACTTTTATATTCGGGGCCGTTTCAAAATAATTTTCCCACAAGGCCGCGCTTCCTTCTACATTATTATCGGAATTGCCTCTGACCAAAAAAGTTTTATTAAATACGTTCGCGGTTTTCAGCACGTTGATCATCGGATTTATTTGGGTTGCAACGAATCCGGTATCCTGCAGATCTCCGTTGTAAAGTATCAACGCGGGATTGAGGTTTTTAATTTGGTTGACGGTGGCAGTAAAGTAGGCTGTTTCCGCCTGCCCATCCCCCATGGATGCAAAACTAAAGGCTATCGGCCTGGCGGTGTAGTTTTGATCCACCTGACCTGTAACTACATTGGTATAAGCCCTATTGCCTGGCACAAAGGAAAAACCGGTCTTGGAAGGTGTCACCGTGCCGGACCAGTTGTTGGAAACTTGGAAGGAATACACGCCAGAACTATCCGCAGTGGCAGTCTTTGGGGTGCCATCTGTGTAGCTTAGTGTCGCCCCGCCGACACCCGCGTTACCAGAGATGCTTGGCGTGGCCGCTACGGCAGTGTAATTCTGATTGACCTGGTTGGATGTGACGTTGGCGTAACTTCTATTGGCAGGCGTAAAGGAATAGCTGGCCTTGGAAGGTGTGACCGTGCCAGACCAGCCATGTGGGATAGTGAATGAATAGTTCCCCGTGGTGCCGTTCGCAGTCGTTGAGCCGCCAGTGTAGGTGATGGTTGCACCAGCACCAGCAGTCCCAGTACTGCCGCTAATCGTGTATGTGACCGGCGTAGCAGAGTAATTCTGATTGGTCTGGTCGGAACTGATATTGTAATTTCTACTGGAAGGTGAGAAGGTATAGCCCGTCTTTGAAGGCGTAACCGTGCCATTCCATTCCCCAAACCAACCATATGTGACCTGGAACGAGTAGTTCCCCGAGGCATCCGCGGTCATTGAGCCATCGGAGTCGCTGCCGCTGCCATTCCATGTGATGGTTGCTCCCGCTACACCTGCGTTACCACTGATCGTGTCAGGTGAGGCGGCATGGGCCGGTGTAACTCCAACGCCAGCCAGGAGCATGGATAGGATCATTAAACTATAAATGACCCGAAGGCTGATTACAGCTAGTGATGTGGTTCTTTTAGTGTGCATGACGTTCCCTCCCGAGAATCGTATTCATTATAAAAATCTTGAACAACATGGAGTATGTTCCTTAACTAATAGGTCGTTATTATTTTTTACAACTTATGATTCGAACGATCTGTATCATTTGGCCTTATCAACATGTGATCTGGGCTTAAATCTCCTGGCTTTATTTTGGTAAAAGTGTTCCTGTTACTACTTTCAATACATCTGCCGCCTTGCGAAGATTGCTCAGTGATATATCGTGGTCATTGAAATTATCAAAATTCTCATATTCACCACGCCAGATCTTTATGGCGGTAGGTTCGCTACAACCCCGTTTTCGCATTTCCCCAACAAATTCATCGAATGACATTTTTATCTTTTCAGCCAACTGTTGAACAACACTGTCCACCTTGGTTGGCATATCTGCCTTTCCAGTTAAATTTTGAGAGAGATCATCCATACTGTTCCTCACACAATAATTTCACATAAGGAAATCTAAAAAGAAGTTGTGAATTGAAATTGCAAATTACTGAAGAATTGTTTATTAAATTTTATTTCGAAAGCAATGTGAAAATTGACACAGCCACACTTTACCCCCATAAATCTTTTTGAATCTTTGATCTTTATTTGAATTATTTTGAGACAAAGTTGAGTTATTCTGTCAGGTACAGGGTTTCATCTCCCATTATTGGCAGACTGTATTTCCCCCAAGTTATGCAAGTGAAAAAATAGTGATATCCCCATTCTTGATACTAGTGGATATCTCTTCATAAAGCAGTGGGGATTTTCAGTTCAGAGGCCTGGGAAATTGTTAAGGTTTTGAAATCAGATCTGAGCAACCGCATCAGCGATTTGGCATTGCTATCGCCCAGTAATTTTCAGCCTATAAACACGCTGAATGCTTCACAGAAAGTGAGCGCCACAAAAGACACCTCGGCTGGCCGAGGCACAAGTCATAAAACGGCATGCTTGAAAAATTCAGCATATTACGATATACTTTGTGAAATAATACACAAAAAAATGAGCCCAATAAGATATCGGGCCACACTGGACGAGGGTGGATATCAGTTTTTTTGGAGGCTTTTTTTGAGACACAGAATGATGTTGAACTCTTGAAGAAATCTACATCCCCTGATTTTTTGCACATCCCACATTTCTCCCTGTTGAGACTTGCAGACAATAAATTAGAGTCGTACAATATTATTCAACAAAATTTGATGGAAGGGAATATCAATTGAATAAAAAATTACTTGTGATTGATGATGACCCTGAACTTGGAAAACTGGTTGAAACAGTTCTAAAACCCCTTGACCTCATCATCTATCAGGCATATTCAGGGGAGGACGGACTAAAACAGGCATACACGATTCACCCAGACATCATCATCCTCGACATTATGATGCCTGATTTGGATGGATTTAATGTTTGTTCGCGTTTGCGCGAATTATCCAGCCTGCCGATCTTGATGTTAACTGCGCGCACTAATGCAAACGATATATTACATGGCTTCAACGTGGGAGTGGATGATTTTTTAAGAAAGCCGTTTAACAAGAATGAACTCGAGGCACGTATACGCGCGCTGCTCAGGCGTTCAAACAATCAAAACAACAGCGAAATCTCATATATTAACGGTTACACAGACCCTGTACTGGAAATTGATTTTTTATCCAAGAGCGTTAAACTTCAGGGGAAGATCATTGACCTTTCCCCCAAGGAATATGACTTGCTGGCATATTTAGCGCGAGAACAGGGGAAAATCGTATCACATCACCAACTGATGCGCGAGGCATGGGGGGAACTGTACATCAACGACTCAGCCGAAACTTCCCTCTACATATATTATCTAAGAAAAAAAATCAAGGATGGCAAACACGGGCATCAATATATCCGCACGCTTTGGGGGCGAGGATATTGGTTTGCGCCACGAAAGGATGATATGGTTCCGTGAAAATAGAGGCTTCAAACAAACGGGGGGCAGTACAGTGTATCTGATAGAGTAGCTCAACTTTATCTCAAAATAATTCAAATAAAGATCAAAGATTCAAAAAGATTTACGGGGGTAAAGTATGTCTGCATCAATTTTCAAATAGCTTTCGAAATAAAATTTAATAAACAATTCTTCAGTAATTTACGATTTCAGTTCACAACTTCTTTTTATGTTGCCATAGCAAACATATAAATCAAGGAACAAATATGAGCAGTGTCGTTCAACAAATGGCTGAAAAAACAAACATGTCATTCGATGAGTTTGTCGGAGAAATGCGAAAACGAGAGTGCAGTGAGCCCACGGCCATAAAGATCTGGCGTGGTGAATATGAAAACTTTAAGAATTTTAATGATAACGATATGTCACTCAGTAATCTTCGGAAAGCCGCGGATGTATTGAAAGTAAAAACTGGAAACCTCCTGCCAAATTAGGAAAATCCAGGTATTCAAACCAATAATTAATCTGCAAAATTCCATTCCCGGCGTAAGCCATTATCCGGCACAGTCAAAAATGGCGAGCGGCGATGTCGCGAAGAATCAACATCAAGGAAACTCAATATCCATGGAACAGTGGTATGTGGCTCATAGCAAACCAAGAAACGAAGATCTGCTTTGGAAGCAGTTCCACTTGCGTAACTTCGAGTCTTATTTTCCTTGCTTAAAGACTAAAACGGTAAACCCGCGCGCACGACAAGTCCAGCCGTATTTCCCAGGTTATTTGTTTGTCCATGTCGATTTAGAGAAAACAGGCAGGTCAGTACTTGAATGGATACCCGGCGGAGCTGGACTTGTATCATTTGGGGATGAGCCGGCCTGCGTACCTGACAGCTTGATATTTGCGATCAAACAACGGATCGAACAATTGGAAAGAAACTCCGCAGAATACAGTGGTTTATTTAACAAAGGTGATACGGTCCACATTCACAACGGTGTCTTTAGCGGCTATGAAGCAATTTTTGACGGGCATCTTTCTGGAAATGACCGAGTACGTGTTTTATTATCCCTGCTGGACAATAGACAGATCCCCATTGTATTGCCCGCAGAGAGTATTTGCCGCCTCGATCCAAGCTAGTCCAAACACGGGGACAAAGTAATTGCATTACTAAACAGTCAACTGACATGGATATTGTCGGAAGGGCGGAGCACTTCCAAAACAGGTCAAATATGGACACTCGAAAGCTAAAATTAGGACTGCTGCTTGATTCATTCGATGTGCCCGCGTGGGTGCACAGTATTATCCAGCGCATCACGAATGAAAATTCTGGCGAGTTCGCCCTGGTGATAATAAATGATGACACCGCCAAGCCTAAAAGAAAAGATCAAAGTGCGAGCATTTATTCAATCTTGAATCTCATTGACGAAAGGCTATTTACCAAACAACCGGATCCTTTTGCCCTGAAAGATGTTGAAAGTCTTCTGGCGAATATTCCGATCATCAAAGCACTTCCAGTAAAGAATAATAATATTTCCTCTCTAAGCGAATCAGACACAATAAAAATCAGGGAATATCAACTGGACATATTGATACAGTTCGGATTCCAAGGGTTGCAGCTCGAAAACCTAAATGCAGCCAAATATGGAACATGGTTTTACTATCACGGCGATGACAGGATCATGAAAAACGGTCCGCCGGGCTTTTGGGAAGTTGTTGAGAATTGGCCGGAAACGGGTTCTGCATTGCTCTCTAGCGGGGGGATATTTTCGGCGAATCGGGTTTTGTATCGATCGCACTTTTTAACATATCCTCTATCCCCGGCCCGACATAGAAGTTATTACTTCTGGGCGGCGGCGTCTTTTTTACCCAGGCAGATTCGCCTGCTGCACCACCTCGGCAAAGAGAGGTTCTTTCACGAAACAGAAAAATTTAACACAGCTCTTCTGCGGGACATCAAAATTTATGAAACACCATCGAATCTCTTAGCGGCAGCATCGTTTGCAAAAATCACATTCAGGCTTGTAAAGGAAATAATCCAGCGTTTTTTTTATACGGGCCAATGGTTTTTATTATTCAGTTTTAAACAGGATGTTTCTGGAAACTTCGGTGAGTTCATCAGATTACAGCCATCGAAGGATAGATTCTGGGCTGATCCGCATGTGGTTCAAACAGACGACCGGTATTTCATTTTTATAGAAGAGTTTTTACAAGCGAAAAACAAGGGTCATATTTCTGTGATCGAGTTGGATGAATCTGAAAACTGGAAGGCTCCCATTAAAGTTTTAGAGACGGATTATCATTTATCAAATCCGTTTATTTTCAAATGGAACGACAAATTTTTCATGGTTCCAGAGTCGCGGGCAAACAAAACCATTGACCTGTATGAGTGCGTCGAATTTCCATATCAATGGATCTTCAAACAGCACCTTATGGAAAACATCTCGGCTGTAGATACAACACTTGTCAATTATTCTGAAAAATGGTGGCTTTTCACTGCAATTGCGGAAAATGCCGCAGCCGCGCCAAATGTTGAGCTGTTTCTATTTTCTTCGGATGACCTCTTCAGCGGCAAATGGAGCGCGCATCCACGAAATCCAATTATTTCTGATGTCAAAAGCGCCAGACCTGCAGGCAGTTTGTTCGTGGAAGACGGGAAATTATTTAGACCGTCGCAGGATTGCTCGAAAGCATATGGATATGGCTTTGATTTGAATGAAATAGAGGTCCTCTCAGAAACAGAGTACTGCGAAAAAAAGATAATATCCATCAGACCGAATTGGGACAGAAAAATCGAGGCAACACACACGTTCGCAAATTGCGGGAATTTAACCGTGATTGACGCATTTACCCGGACTTCAAAATATTGAATAGCGGGTCGATATGTCGGGGTGGAGACCATGATAAATACAGGGCATCGAAAACAATGGAAGAACAAGTTAAGCTCGACCTGATTGTTAAACTTTGCGACACTCTTAATACAAAAAAAATTGGGTATTGCCACTGGAAAAGCAATACTTTTCTAAATCGCTCGACCAGCGGCGAGAATGATCTTGATCTGCTGGTAAGCAGGGTTCATGCTCAGAGTTTCACAGAAATCCTATACGACATTGGGTTTAAAGAATCCCTGCCTCCCGGGGAAGAGGAGTTGCCTGGTGTGCGAGACTATTATGGTTACGATCAAAAAACTGGGAAATTGATCCATGTCCACGTGCATTTTCAATTAATCCTGGGGAACGACCTTTCCAAGAACTACCGCCTGCCGCTCGAACAGGTTTACCTTCAGTCCTCCATTCAACGGGATTTATTCCGCGTCCCGGCGCGCGAATTTGAACTTGTGGTCCTGGTCATACGTATGGTACTGAAACACTCAACCTGGGATTCTATCCTCATGCGGCATGGCCAGCTCTCCTCTTCTGAGCGGCGTGAACTAAATGACCTGTCTACTAAAGAGACTCTGGCGAAGGCGAAAAGAGTATTGCTTCACCTGCCAAGCCTAAGCCAGAATTTGTTTGACCTCTGTTTGCAATCCATACAACCAGATTGCCCCTATGGGACACGCATCAAGGCGGGTGGGCAATTACAAAAGGCAATGCGGACTTTTGCACGGCGCCCGCAATGGGTCGATATCATTTTGAAGTTCTCTCGCAGGGTGTGGCTGCCTATTCGTCGGCGTGGATTCAAGTATGCACCCAAAAGCCGTTTTGCGAATGGCGGTCTATTCATCGCCATCGTCGGCGGGGATGGCGCTGGCAAAACCACACTCATCGATGAATTATATAAATGGCTCTCAGAGAAACATGAAGTCAAAAAACTTCATATGGGAAAACCAGTATGGTCATGGGTAACAACCTTTATTCGGGGAATATTAAAGATAGGCACGCTTTTACGGCTCTATCCATTTGAAGGGGATGTCTATGAAGAATCACTACAAGCGCACGGTATGCCCTGGTTCATTAGGGCAGTCTGCACCGCCCGTGACCGCTACTTGACCTATATTCAGGCGCGTAAATTCTCATCAAATGGAAATCTGGTGTTATGTGACCGTTATTCGTTTCCTGGCTTTATGAAAATGGACGGGCCTCAATGCGAGGATGCCCTGGCGAGTTCAAAAAACACAAATTGGTTATTACAGTTTCTCGTAAACAAGGAAAAATCTTATTACCAGCAAATACGACTTCCTGATCTATTGATCGTTCTCAAAGTGGACCCGGAAATTGCTGTTCAGCGAAAAGTGGAAGAAACTGAAACATCAGTTCGGGCGCGTTCTTCAGAGGTGTGGGGCCTGGGCTGGGAAAAACTATCAGCTTTTGAAGTTGATGCCAACAGGTCCAAAGAAGATGCGCTTTCCAAGGTCAAGGCTATCGTGTGGGAACATCTATAGTTATGTCAACAATCACCCGTCCCATGAAATTCATCTCAGGCCTGTTATCCGACAAAGGATTAACCAAAAAGGCTTATCTAAACGCTATCACAGTGGTGCTTGAGTATGGCGCAAGTTTGATCGTTGGTTTTCTCATTACACCATTGATGGTTGCCGGATTGGGAAATTATTTATTTGGGATGTGGCAGATTCTAAACCGCCTGATTGGATATATAAATCCAGTCAGCGGCCGCCCTGGATTTGCATTGAAAGCGACGCTCGCCAACCAGCAGGCATCGACAGATTATGATCAAAAACGTCGTTATGTCGGCAGCACATTGATCATTTGGATATTATTCCTGCCGGTTCTTATAGCCATTGGCGGAACAGTCAGTTGGTTTTCACCTTACTGGCTGCAGGCGCCGTCAATTTATATTTGGATCATCCGTGTGGCTGCAGGCCTGCTTGTTTTGAACACGATCGCGAACACGCTGGCTTCCATACCGCAGGTAACTTTACAGGGTGAAAACCTGGGATACAAGCGCATGGGGATGTCAGTGATCCTTGTTCTTACCGGCGGATGTTTCACCTGGCTGGCTTTATATTTAAAAACAGGGATCATTGGTGTTGCAGCAGCCGCCGTCATATCAACTCTTACAACTGGTTCGTTTTATCTTTGGGTCGTAAAAAGCCATACCCCGTGGTTTGGAATGGCAAAGCCGCGGCTTGCTGATACTCGTCAAATGCTGGGACTGAGTTGGTGGTTCATGGGCTGGAATTTGGTAACGACCCTGCTGCTGGCCAGTGATGTTGTCGTGCTGGGACTGCTCAACTCGGTCGAGTCTGTCACCAATTATTCACTGACCAAATACATCCCTGAAACTTTGATCGGTATCATCGTCATCATTATTTTTGGGATCATGCCCGGGCTTGGAAGTATTATTGGAACGGGAGATTATCAAAAGGCGATCCGTTTGCGCGACGAGATCAACTCATTCATCTGGCTGGTGGCGACAACCCTGGGCGCTTCCATTCTGATCTGGAACAGGGTGTTTATTGGGCTATGGGTGGGCGCGGACCATTATTCCGGGTCGATTCCCAATCTATTAATTGTCGTGGCCGCGACGCAGCTAGCCCTCATCCGAAGCGACGGCACTATCATTGACCTGACTTTACGCCTCAGTCAAAAGGTTCTTCTCGGGCTGCTCTCGGTCACAGTATCCATTGCAGCAGCAAGTATCATGGTCGGCGTCTTAAAACTGGGGGTTGCAGGGTTGTGCCTCGGCATTATGGGAGGACGACTAATTATCAGCGTCGGCTATCCCATCTTGATCAGCCGTTTCCTAGGCGTTTCATTATCCTCTCAATTAAATCGCTTGTTTCGTCCGGGGCTCGTCACAATCCTGCTTTTTTCGACTACAGCAGCTTTGGATAATTTAATCTCAAGTACAGTCGAAAGGGGTATCACGGGTTGGCTCATGTTCATTCTCTCCGCAACAGGCACAGGTATCTTCTTCCTTTTGATATCGTTCTTTGCCGGCTTATCAGGCGACCAGCGCAGGCACATGTTACGCCGTGTTGAGACAGTGATGAAAACACATGAATAACGATTCCGCATCCATAGTGGAGATCGTTGGCCCGGCGGGTGCCGGTAAAACGACTTTGTGCCAGGCATTGTGCCACGCCAGGAAATCCATTCACATGGGTAATTTTCCTGATGTTCGAAAAATATCATATGCGCCTTTTTTTTTCTGGAACGGTCTTCAACTATCCCCCACCCTTCTCCACTTATCCCGGCACAATGACAGAAAACTTACCCGCCGTGAATTCGCATGGCTGTCCATTCTCAATGGGTGGTCTGGCATCCTGCAAAGGGATTTGAAAAAAAATAAGACCATCATGCTCGATCAAGGACCAGTTTATTTATTGACTGAGACAAAAGAGCTCGGCCCTGAATATTTGCGAGCGCCTCAGGCTAAAAAATTATGGCAGACCTTATATTCCCGTTGGGCTGAGACATTGGACATGATCGTCTGGCTGGATGCTGCAGATACAGATCTGGTGAAACGAATCCGCTCCCGCGACAAGGAACATATTGTCAAAAACGAATCAAATGAAACCACATTTAAGTTTCTTGCCCGCTATCGCGAAGCCTACGAGCGCACGATCTACAATTTAGAAATAAATCATATGGGTCTAAAAATCCTCCGATTTGACACAAGCCAAGAATCACCGCAAGAAATAGCGGACCAGCTTTTGTTTGAATTTCAATAAATTTGGATCTGGATAATTTGCCGCCCATAAAAAGATCAAGCTCTTCCCCATCAGCAGTCAGATAGATACCAGAGCAACCTGGTAAAACCAACATGAAAAAATCAAAAGAACGATTGGCACTTTTTTTACCTGGCTTATATGAAGGCGGCGCCGAGCGCATCGTTCTTAATCTTGCAAAAGGGATTTCCGAGCGCGGCTATGCAGTTGATCTGGTACTGGCGCGGGCTGAGGGGCCTTACATGTCCCAGATTCCCGATGCGGTCAGGCTTGTGGATCTGAATGCACCGCGTGTACTGAGTAGTGTCCCGGCTCTGGCCAAATATATTCAGCAGGAACGCCCAACTGCATTGCTTTCTGGAATGTTTGCCAATGTAATCGCTCTTTGGGCGCGGCGCATATGCAGTGTTCCTTGTCGAATGGCGATCATCGAACATAACTCGCTGTCTTCGATTGTCAACAGTAAAAAAGATTTGCGCTGGCAGTTGTACCCAAAGTTAGCAAAATGGTTTTACCCCTGGGCAAACAATATCATCGCCGTTTCAAACGATGTCGCAGATGACCTGGCAAGAGTAACCAATATCCCCCGTCATCTGATTCAAGTCATTTACAACCCGATCGTGACGCCAGATTTACAAAATAAATCTGAAGTTCCATTGGAACATCCCTGGTTCAAGGAAGGCGCGCCTCCAGTGATTCTGGCCGTCGGACGTTTGACAGATCAAAAAGCGTTTGATGTATTGATCCGCGCTTTTTCACTTGTGAATAAAAAACACCATGTACGCCTGCTGATCCTGGGCGAAGGGGAAAACCGCTCAGATCTTCAATCTTTGATCGATCAGCTTGGACTGGAGCAGGATGTGAATTTGATGGGATTTGTGCAAAATCCATATCAATTTATGGCACACGCCTCTATATTCGTACTTCCATCCCGATGGGAAGGTCTGCCAACTGTTTTGGTTGAAGCGCTATATTTGGGATTACCCATCGTTGCCACAAATTGTCCCGGAGGGACGAGGGAAATCTTGAAGGATGGTCAATTCGGCAGAATGGTCCCAGTGGATGATCCTCTCGCTTTAGCGGAAGCAATTCAAGGGACAATAAATGTCCGCCGTTCTACTCCTGCCTCTGAAAGCTGGCAGCCATTTCATTTGGATTTTGTCGTGGATCGTTATATCAAATTGCTGCTTGGAACATAACAATGCGTCGGATCACCTATTGGCTTGCGATCATTCTAATTTTCATCGTTCCCTGGGAAGATAGCTTTTCGGTAACGACATTGGGATCACTAGCCAGACTCATGGGGCTCATCGTTGCCGTATTCTGGGCGGCAACAATGCTGGTGGAAGGAAGATTTCGGAAACCGCATCTTTTTCATGTGCTGGTATTGGCATTCTTTTTCTGGAATTTCATAAGCATTTTTTGGAGTTTGGATCCAGAAAGTACGCTTCAACGCATAAAAACCTACAGCCAGATATTTCTCTTGATGCTAATCTATTGGGAAGTATTCCAAAAACCATCGGAATTATTGAGCGGACTTCAAGCCTATATTTTCGGCACTTATGTACTGATCGCGAGTACGATCTACAACTATATAATTGGCAATGTGGCAGTTGCGTACGAAGGGCGGTACAGCGCCACCGGCGTGAACGCTGTTGATCTGGCTCTGATCTTAATGATGGGTCTGCCCATTGCAATGCAATTGTTTTTCACAACCGGGCAAAGTAAAAAGGGGACAATCTTGAAGCTGATAAATTTGTTTTATATTCCTCTGGCTATTTTTTCGATTATTCTGACCGGGAGCCGCACTTCCCTGATCGCGGTCATCCCGTTTGTCATTTATCTCGCGACTACCCAACAGATCAAATTTGACCGCAAAGTCTTGTTTTTTGGAATTCTAACGGTCTCATTCCTGATACTGCTTCCCTTTATCCCGTCCATGGTCATTGACAGGTTGGGGACGCTGGGCGCATCAATCGAGGCGGGAGATCTTGGCGGCAGGGTCGATTTATGGCGGCAGGCCCTTTTGGTGTTTTCCAATCACCCGATTACAGGAAACGGCAGCGGCACACTGGATTCGGCCATCGGCTCGGCGGCGCATAATACCTTTGTGTCGATCGCCGCCGAGACAGGTTCGATTGGATTCATTTTATTTTTTGCCATCCTTGCAGTGGTCTTTTTCCAGGCGATGAATGTTCCGAATGGAAATGCGGGGCTTTGGGTGGCGATCTTTCTGACATGGGTCATAGGTGTTTGTTCGCTATCCTGGGAGTTCAGAAAGCTCACCTGGTTATTCCTTAATTTTATTGTTATTGAAGGAAGTTTCGCTCACGAGCAGCTACGCGCAGTGCATGTCAAAATTGAAATAAAGCGTTTTTTCAATGCACCTGCCATCAAGGCAGAGGGAGATTAATGTTAAACAAATCGAAGGTTGATTTGTTTCTGACGCTCGGGTTTCTAATATTGCATTCAGTGGTTCTAACAGGTTGTTTACCGGTTCCAAAACCTGTTGAAGCCACTTCTCAAACATACACACTTCCGGCATTTCCAGGTGCTGAAGGATTTGGGTCCATGACCAAAGGCGGACGCGGCGGAATGGTGTTCGAGGTGACCAACTTAAACGACTCTGGTCCGGGGTCTTTACGAGCAGCCATCAGCGCAGAAGGGCCGCGGATCGTTATCTTTCGCAATGCTGGAACAATCGAACTTGAATCTAGCCTAGTGATCGCCAATCCAAATATCACCATAGCGGGGCAGACAGCCCCGGGGATGGGCATCACATTACGCAGCATCAATTCGGAAGTTGAAGCGCTGATCAAGATCGAAACCCATGATGTAGTTGTTAGATTCCTAACCTTACGGGCAGGGCCGCCTTCAGCAGGGGATGCAATGCTGATCCTGACGTCCGATGCTCACGAAACATACAATGTGGTTATTGACCATAACTCGTTGAGCTGGGCTGTTGATCGGAATTTGACAACCTGGTATGACGTCCACGATATATCCATTCAATGGAATATTTTTTCCGAAGCATTGAACTGCAGTATCAATCCCAAAGGTTGTCATAGCAAAGGGGTTCTGCTAGGGGGGTACGCGAGTGATGAGAACAAGAATAAACCCGGCGCGAATAATATTTCGTTTCATCACAATTTGATGGCCCACAATGGGGAGCGCAACCCGTATATAGAAGCCAGCGGAATAATCGATGTCGTCAATAATGTTGCCTACAATCCTTTTGGCACTTTCAGTCACATTGACATGGTTGATCAACTGGCTCCGGATTTGGTGAATTTCATCGGGAATATGTATAAACCCGGGCCGAACACTGAAATGAAGTATGGCATTCGAGCGCTAAATGCAGGCACGCCAGGCGCGGGAATTTTTGTTCAGGGAAACATCGGACCTCGCCGCGAGAATAACAACCTGCCGGAGATCAATATCATTGACCCCGACTCAAGAAAGTTTGTTGTATCCAAGCCGTTTCCCGCGGAAATGATCACGACGGTCACAGCCCTTCAAGCGTATGATCAGGTACTGTCTGGCGCGGGTGCAAATATGGGGCTGACTTGTGAAGGGATATTTTTCTGGCGGCAGGATGCCATTGATGCGCGCATCATCAGTGATGTTAGGAATGGCACCGGCAAAATAATTGATGATCCAGCCGAGGTTGGAGGCTGGTTAACCATTGAGCCCGCCGCACCTTGTGGAGATTCAGACCATGATGGAATGCCGGACGCATGGGAACAAAAATACATCTTCGATCCTGCCGACCCATTAGATGGTTCCAAAGACGCAAACAGGAACGGATATACAAATTTTGAAGAATTCTTAAACGGTACAGATCCGCTTCATTAGGAAAAACAGACAATGCAAATTATCGAATCCAAACAGAGAATCAAGGCGCAAACAGCCACCACAGTTAAGAGGTTGCTATTCGTTGGCCCAAAACCGCCGCCGATCGGTGGTTCACCGCTGACCGTACAAGCCATGCTAGCTGAG
Organism: Candidatus Villigracilis saccharophilus; assembly: GCF_016711665.1. NCBI lineage: Bacteria > Bacillati > Chloroflexota > Anaerolineae > Anaerolineales > Candidatus Villigracilaceae > Candidatus Villigracilis > Candidatus Villigracilis saccharophilus. Next base: position 61,174 of record NZ_JADJSO010000022.1, on the reverse strand, counting down.
TTGGTTTTATACCCGTCTATCCAGGTAACGTTAATCAACACATCGCCAGCATTGGATGTTAGAAAAAAAATGACCGGGTTTAACTTCGAGAAGGTTATCCGGTCAATGCTCATCCTGCCAAAATATGTTTTGGAAATTCCACGCAACGATGCCGTGCTGGTATTCGCCAACGACCTGTTCGCAATCACTCTCGCGCCTTTCCTTCTATTTTTGGCGAAGCTTTTTCATAAACCCTTTTACCTCAAACCTGTCGGCGCAGGTCTGGATCTATTCATTAACGCACAAAAGAAAATATTTCGAGAATACCTGCTTTTTGTCCTACGAGCTGCCGATGGCATCTTGACTCAGACCAAGTTGCTCAAGAACGACCTAAATAAACTTGGCTGCATGAATGCGCATTATCTGCCGGGTTGCCGTCCATTGGCAAAAATTAACCAATCACCAAAACAAGGTTCATCTGAATTTCGCATAATCTTTCTAGGTCACATCACAAGACTTAAGGGGCCGCTCGTTTTACTCGATGCTTTAAAGATCGTCACAGAAATGAGCGACGAACCTGTGAGCTGCGATTTTTTTGGTCCCATCCATGACGAAATACACGATGAGTTTATAAAAGGATTGAACTCAATTCCCAACGCCCATTATTGTGGTGTTGCTGAAGCGGGAGCAGGTCCGCAGCTGATCTCACAATACGACGCGCTTGTATTGCCAACTTACTATGACACCGAAGGACATCCCGGTGTGCTGATCGAAGCCATGCACGCGGGAGTTCCAGTGATCACGACACAAGTCCGCACCTTTCCGGAATTGATCACGCACGGGGTCAATGGATTCCTTCTTCCAACTCAGGATAGTGATTTCCTGGCTCAGGCCATCATTTTATTGGCGGTTGACCCGGAGTTGAGAAAAAGAATGGGAGAGGCAAATCATCTAAAAAGCCATGAATTTTGTGCGGAAAACGTAGTGGGGCAACTACTAAAGATCGTTTTTCCAGACTTGCTTGCAGTGAGGCATGCATCATGAAAATTCTTTTTATGGCGCAATGTTATGCCCCTGAAAATATAAGCGCGGCAGTCCTGATCACAGACCTTGCCGCTGATCTTGCAAAACGCGGGCATCAAGTCACAATCGTCACAGGCGCGCCGAATTATCCGCAGGGGCGAATCTTTAAGGGATATCGCAACAGCCTGTATGCAGTCGAGGTATTGGATGGTGTGCGTGTTATCCGTACCTGGAGTTTTATTTCACCTTCAAAGAAATTCTGGTCACGGCTGTTTCATTATGGGACCTACAGCGCGACCGCCTTTTACGGTGGATTGTTTGCAGGCCGGCCGGATGTGATCGTCAGCTACTCCCCCCCGCTTCCTCTCGGACTTTCGGCCTGGCTGCTCAGTCAAATCTTCCGCGTGCCCTGGGTGCTTCAAATCGAAGATCTTTACCCGGATGCCGCAATTGCAGCGGGTGTGATGACGAATAATTGGGTTGTTAAATTTTTTCTTGGGATGGAAAATTTTCTTTACAGGCACGCGGAAGGCATCTCTGTCATCTCAAAAAATTTTCGGTTAGCCTTACTTGCAAAGGGAATTCGAAACTCAAAGATAAAGACCATTCCAGTTTGGGCCGACCCTGATGAAGTGCAGCCCATGCATAAACAAAATGATTTTAGGCACGAGCATGGGCTCGACGATAAATTCGTTGTGATGTACTCGGGGAACATCGGCCTGACATCCTGTCTTGAAGATATTCTCCATGCGGCGGAAATACTTCAGAAACAAACTGATATTCAATTTGTAATCGTCGGAGAGGGCGTCAAAAAGCAGGCACTCGAAGCAGAAACAAAAGCAAAAAAATTACCTAACATTCTATTTCTTCCTTATCAGCCAAGAGAGAAATTTCCTCAAATGCTAGCTGCCGCTGATGTCGGCCTTGTCACGCTCAACGCGGGAGCAGCCCTCTCTTCACTGCCCAGTAAAACATTCAATGTGATGGCAAGCGCGCGGCCGATCCTCGCGGTCACCCCGTCTGGAAGTGAGGTCATGCAGATCGTGGAAGAAGCAGGCTGTGGGTGGAATATTCCGCCTGAGTCGCCTGAAAAACTGGCAGATGCCATCACCCAATTAAAAGAGCGCCAGGCCGAGATGATCCAAATGGGACAAAATGGACGCGCCTGTCTTGAGAAGAAATATTCCCGCAATCATTGTGTGGATGCCTATGAAAAAATGTTAACTGCCTTATATGACCGAACCCATTTGGACGCTGCTCACGCAGGAGAAATATTATGAACGCTGAAGTTTTTGCAGAATGGCTGCGCCGGCAGGGACATCGGGTATTTCGTACAACCAGTAGTTACTGGTACGATGCGGGGCCGCGCGTACTTCAAGCATTTCCTTTTCACTGGCTGATCACGCCGGATGAAAAAGAGATCCGTGATCTGATGCTGGAACATGGAATTGCAGCCTTACGTTACTCAACACCGCTGGAGTTCCCAAACGGCATAGTAAGTTATCACGTTGTTCTTAAGAGGCCATATAAATTTGAGATGCTGAGATCACAGGCGCGCAATGGCGTAAAGCGCGGGCTGGAAAATTTTAAAGTTGAACAAATTTCATTTGAACGATTGGCCACCGAAGGGTGGGTTTTACAGCAGGATACATTAATGCGGCAGGATCGACTGCGAAGCATGACCAAGCAAGAATGGGAGCGCCTGTGCCGTTCTGCGGAAGGTTTGCCAGGTTTTGAGACATGGGCGGCGATCTCAAATAATGAACTGGCGGGCGCGGTCATCATCTGCCGTATTGATGACGTGTTCAACGTGCCTTATGCGATGAGTCACAGTCGCTTCCTGGCTGGCCATGTAAATAACGCCGTCTTTTTTACGGTCAGTTGTGAAATGTTAAAACGGGATGGCGTGAACAGCATCTTCTTTACAGTGCAATCTCTGGACGCCCCGGCGAATGTGGATGAATTTAAATTCCGCATGGGCTTTGAACCCAAAGCTGTGCGCCAGCGGGTGGATTTTCACCCCTTCCTGAATCCATTTGCTAATCCAACGCTTCACAACTTGAGCAAGAAACTGCTCCAGCACGACCCATCCAATCCCACGCTCGCAAAAGCAGAAGGCATGCTGCGTTTCCATGTGAAAGGCAGACACCGTATTACTGAACAGGAATGGCCTAAATGCCTGACGACAGAGCATGAAACCGGAATAAGTTGATCTGTGAAATTTAGAAGGAGAAACAATGTCAAATTTTGATGGATGCCAGCTTCCTTGTGTGCCAAAATTTTCAACAGGGGCCGCACGCCTGTCCGCGCAATCAGGGATCGGACGTATAAAACAATTATTGGCAGTTCCGTGGAACCGCCATGTAAAGAAATGGTTGAAGCGGGCATATTACACATCCATCCGCCGGAACGGAAACGCGCCTCAACAGGCAGCAGTTAAAGATTTCGCTCCTGCAATCCCATTTGAACAGGGAGACTTGATACGCGTGCGTTCGAGCGAGGAAATTCTCTCCACGCTTGACCCGTTCAAGGAATTAAAAGGCTGCGCATTTCTACCGGATATGTATCAATACTGTGGGACACAGCAACGCATACTCAAATCAATGCGATATTTTATGGATGAGCGGGATTACAAACTCAAGAAGGCACGAGGCGTTATTTTGCTTGAAAACGTGATTTGTAACGGGACGCCGGCCTTCGGCGAATGCGATCGCTGCTGTTACCTGTTCTGGCGTGAAGAGTGGCTGGAAAAAATAGCTGGGTAGATCATTTCCTTCTCCAGCCGCAAGACACATCCACTTTATTGGAGGAAATGATGATCCGCATGACACAACACCCCAAAGAAATGAAAAAAACACATAAAACAGATCTTTCCAGTTACTACTTGAATAACAGAATGAACGGCATGGCAAAACGCGTTTTCGATTTCACCGCAGCATTGATCGGATTGATCCTGCTTTCCCCTTTCTTCATGATCATCGCCGTCCTGATCAAGCGAGATTCACCAGGTCCGGTATTTTTCTGGGGGCCGCGTCTTGGACAGTACGGGGTTGTATTCAAGATGCTAAAGTTCCGCACGATGTATGAAACCCAAAAAAGTTATAACGGCCCGCGTGTTACCTGCAAGGATGATGACCGCATCACACCGCTCGGAAAATGGCTGCGCGACACCAAATTAAATGAGTTTCCTCAGCTCTGGAATGTGCTGATCGGCGAGATGAGTCTGGTCGGTCCGAGACCTGAAGACCCTACCATTTGCAAAACCTGGCCTACAAATATTGCGCGTGAAATTCTCTCCGTGCGACCAGGTATCACAAGCCCGGCCTCTGTTGTATATAGAAATGAAGAAAGCATGCTTCATGCTGGCGATTTTATGAAAAAGTACTTCCACGAATTGAGTCCAGATAAGATACGGCTGGATCAACTCTATGTTCGATATCGTTCATTTTGGCTTGATCTGGATGTTATCCTTTGGACCGCGTTATTACTAGTACCCAAGATCAAGGCTTATTCGCCGCCTGAGCAGCTTTTATTTGTGGGTCCCCTGTCACGCCTGATACAACGTTACGTCAGCTGGTTCATATGGGATTTTCTGATCATATTTACATCTATTATTTTTATAAGTACGGTTGTGCGTTTATTTGGCCCATTGAACATCAGCTTGTTAATGGCAGCAAAAATGTCTCTGGGATATACCCTTCTGTACAGCACAATTGGGCTTTTCTTGAACATAAATCGAATCAATTGGCCTAAAGCACCCTCCTGGGAATCAGTGCGCCTGTCAGCCGCCTGGATGGCGGCCACAATTACCATATTGGGTTTTCATTATTATTTGAAGTTTACGAGTCTGCGTATGTATGGCGTACTCCTCGCAGCCTCCATACTTTCCCTCTTTGGCATAATTGTTGTCAGGTACAGGTGGCAGTTGATCAGCGGAGTCTTAAGCCGCATGCTCAAACATCGGATCAACACGCTTGCGATCCGCGAAAGGGTATTGATCGTTGGTTCAGGGCGAACAGCGGAACACATCGCCTGGTTAATGGATCACCCGACTTATTCAGGAAAATTTCAAATCATTGGCTTTATTGACGACGACCTTCTATCTCAAGGCCTAAGCATTTATGGATCGAAAGTTATCGGCAGAGCCAAAGATATTCAAACCCTCGTAAAGCAACACGATATCGGCCTGATCATTCTTGCTGACAATCAAATCGCCGCGCATACATACAAGGACTTTCACAACACCGCCAGTTTCAGTCCCGCAAGAATTGTTGTAGCGCCAGATATCTTTGGGTCGCTAAGCAATTTGGACGGAGGTCCGAAGAACAATAAAACCAACGACAATTTGAACAATTTTCAATGTCAGTATTGTGTGGCCCGATATGCCAGCCATCAAATTCGAACATACGATTTTAAAACGGAATCAGTATTATTAATGGACAAGGCACACAACATTGATAATGGAAAAAAACATAGATCCCGCACCAGCTCAAAAGGAAAACCCATTAACCAATAATCGGGGAATTATCGAAAAAAAAAGATGCGTGTTGATTATTGATGGAAGCAAACTTAACTCGGTACAACCAAAGGAAAAAATATGGAGATCAAAGATCTAATACTGCTTATGTGGCGCAATATTCGAGTCATTGTTTTAGGGCTTGTTTTAGGCGCGGGGATCGGGGTGTTTCTTTCAATCATCCAATCTCCTGTTTATGAAGCAAGCACCAAGGTTTTCGTCAGCCGCGCACGCCAGCAGAGCAATTCAGATGTGCTGTCTTTAAGCGATGAACAGTTATTGGCCATCAATCTTCAGCTGGCAAAATCCCAAACGGTCTTGAATGCAGTTTCGTCTCAACTGGGCAGCAAGGTTGATGTCGATAATATACAAGCAGGCGCGCTTCCCAACACGCTCATCGTTCAGATCAAGATCCAGGATACCGACCCGCAGCGGGCGGCAACGATCGCGAACTTGCTTGTCCAGGAACTCATTCAACAGAATGAATTTCTGTTATCAGAGCAGTATACCGGATTTGAAAATGCCATAATCGAACAAATTGAACAAGTCCAACAGCAAATTGACGGCCTGCAAACTCAGATCAGTCAGATCAATAACTCAAGTATTCAGGAACAACAGGAACAAGTCAATCAAGAGATCGAGCAACTAAAGGCAGAGATCTCCAGCGTTGAGCAGGAAATTGCCGGCCTCCCGGATATCCTTACGCCGCTTGAACGCATCCTGCTCGCCGAAAAAGAGGCGCAGTTGGACCAACTTCATTCGCTGATGACCCTTTACCAGCAGATCCAGACGAACCTGACCTATATCGGAAAACCCATACAAAGCGGATCAAGTCTGGAAAACCCAGAACTTGCCACTCTCCAGTCAACATTGAGCCTTTATCAACAGATGAACACCACCTTGATAAACAGCCGTGAAAGCACACGTTTGGCTCGCACGCAAAGTAAACAAAACGTGGTGCAAATTGTTTCCGCAACACTTCCAAAAAAACCAGTCCGTCCCATACCGGCTCTTTACATATTATTGGGGGGTGTTGTTGGGTTGACCTTGACAGCCACTGCTATACTGGTAATCGATCACCTGGATAGTTCAATAAAAACGGCTAGTCAATTGGAAGAAATGCTTGGCCTGCCTATTTTGGGATTTGTATTTGGGGACAAGACGTCAAAAAGCGGAGTGGTCACATCACGGGAATCTTTTTCTGCAGAAGCAGGCAGTTTTCGTGCGTTCGGCGCAAGTGTGGAAATTGTGGGTGCTGATAAAAATGTACGCACAATCATGATCTTGAATGCCGAGTCCCTGGACGCGAAAACCTCCATTGCCGCGAACCTGGCTGTAGTAAACGCCCAACAAGGAAAACAAGTAATCCTTCTGGATGGAGATCTTAAGCATCCACATTTACACACTCTTTTTGGATTGGAAAACCAAAATGGGTTAGCCGAGTTGCTCAATGGCAACCTGGAAATAAAGAGCGCGTGTCATGTTGTAAAAAATGTGCATGGATTGACTCTAATACCAGGCGGTATTTCAGAAAAAGATGCAACCATGTGGCTGGATGCAAAAAAATGGCGGCAGTTGGTGTTGGGACTTCAAAACGAGGCTGACCTTGTCATAGTGGATGGTCCGCCTGCAGATACCGCAGATGCCCAGATACTGGCTTGCTATATGAACGCAGTTATCCTCGCCATCAGATTAGGGCACACACGCATAGATTCGGCTCAAGCAACGTTAAAAAGATTTCAATTGATCGGAGCCGCGATAATTGGAGTTGTACTGAATCACATGCCGCAAGCGCGAAAATCAGCCTTCAAACTTTATCGCTGACCAAAGCCAAGACAGGCATGTACGGAAAATAATAAAACAAAGCCATACAAGAATGACATTGAAATTTACAAAGGAGGATCAAATGAACTGGCGTATTGCGCTATCAGACATTGATTTCGACATTGAAGAAAGCAAAGCCGTGCAGGATGTCCTAAACAGCCGCTGGTTAAGTATGGGTGAGGAGACGAAACAATTTGAAGCAGACTTTGCTTCATATACAGGCGCGAAACATGCCATAGCAGTCACCAATGCAACTGCCGCGCTACATCTGGCCTGCGTCGTTTCCGGATTACAGAAGGGTGATGAAGTGATCCTTCCATCCCTCACTTTCGTTGCCACAGCCAACGCCGTCCGTTATACCGGAGCCACGCCGGTATTTGCGGATATCGAAAGCATGCAATCACTGAATATTTCACCGGCCAGCATTGCCAAACATCTCACGAAAAAAACACGCGCGATCATGGTCGTACACTATGCCGGTTTTCCCTGCGACATGCCCGCCATCATGCAATTCGCGCGTGAGCATAAGTTGATCGTGATCGAGGATGCCGCCCATTCCGCCGGCGCGTGGCTGGAAGATCGTCACCTTGGGACCTGGGGAGATATCGGCTGTTTCAGTTTCTTCTCAAATAAGAATATGACCACCGGCGAGGGAGGCATGCTGGTGACAAACGATGATGCGTTGGCTGAACAGCTACGGCTGTTAAGGTCACACGGCATGACTTCGTTAAGCTGGGATCGTCATAAGGGACACGCACAGACGTATGATGTGATCGCGCTTGGGTACAACTACCGCATTGATGAGATCAGGTCAGCGATTGGCCGTGCACAATTGAAAAAATTAGACCGCAACAATGCAAGGCGCAAGGAATTAACGATCCTATATCGTGAATTACTGGCGGAATTAGTCCCGTCTATTTCAGTGCCATTTGCCGAAGCCGCGGGAGTGCCTGCATATCATATTTTCCCCATCCTAATTCCCAAGAGAGGGGAAATTGATCCGATCATGCTGCCTGTGGATAATTACCGTCAATTATTTATGGATGGGATGAAAACACATGGTATTCAAACGAGTTTTCATTATCCGCCAATACACCATTTCAATCTATATAAAGAGCAGGAACCGCATAAAAAAGTGGATTTACCCATAACGGAAGAAGTATGCGCTCAGGAGGTCACCCTGCCTTTATATTCGACAATGACAAAAGAAAACGTCCGCTTTGTGGTTGATGCAGCCAGTAATGTTCTCGAAAAAATGAGGTAATGTTTTTTTGATCAAGACTGAATAGCTCCATAGAAACCAAAGGATCACAAAACAAAGACCGCCAGATCATGCAAAACAGGCATAGTTTGGCGGTCTTTGATTCTATTTGGGCAGCGCTTTGATTATTGGTTGCAACGATCTCCACTTCTCCAGACTCGAGTATAAAGAAATGGGCCACCACCTGACCCTGAGGGAAAATAATTTCCCTTGGGCAACTTTCTACCTCGCTCCGCGTCAACCCATCCATTGAGTATTTTTAATTTGAGGCGCGGAAATTATTTTATTAGTCGGAACATTTCAAGCGTGGGACCCAACGGCATTTTTCAATCACAAAGACGCCTATCTATTCCGTATTCATGCGTATATAAATAGTATAATTTTGTTCTTTGGTGTAACCGATAGTTACGCTAAATCAGCATGCATTAATAACCAAATAATTTCCATAGCAGAAATTCGTCTTTCAAACTTATGCGTCCATACAGCACCTTGGGTCTCACGTTAGAATACAAAGGATGGAATAAATGATCATCATAGCAAAGGAAGCAGATGGCTCACAGATTCAGGACATCACTGCAAGAGCCGGTGTCTTCAGCCAGGAGGAGATCGAATGTGTCAGTGAACTCTGGGATGAATACCTGACCCTCGGCTCGGATCGCTGCGGGTATAACTTCATCGTCGATCGGGAAGGAGACCAGGTCCTCGGGTTTGCCTGCTACGGTCCGCGCGATCTCACCAACGGTGTCTTTGACTTATATTGGATCGCAGTTGATCCAAACGCCCGCCGTAATAGTGTTGGTCGCGGATTATTAACCGCCAGCGAAGAAGAAGTGCAAAAACTGGATGGGCGGATGCTTATTGCCGAGACCTCCGGAACGCCGCATTACGAACCGACGCGTAAATTCTATTTAAGTATGGGATATACGATCGAGGCAACCATCAAGGATTTCTACGTGATGGGCGATGACCTGGTCATCTTCATCAAGCGCCTCTCCCCCCATCAGGAAAAATAACCCCGCGCCGAGCTATGTCAAAGGTACTCGAGACCATCTCATTTGAACTTTTTGTCAATATAAAAATCCGAGTTCACACGAACTCGGATTTTTTGTATCGATCGACTTTTCTTTAAACGGTCAATGCGTAAGCCTTATTTTTCCAAGTCTACTTTAACCAGCACAGCGCGCACTGCAATTCGATTAGAGTAAGTCTCTGTTTTCTCATTGTAAGTCTTGCAGGTTATCAAAGTAAGCCAGGCAGTTTCTTCATGCTTAAGCACAGACGTATTATATGGGGTAACAATACGATTCTCACGCACTTCATAGGTGTACACTGAACCGTATGAATGAACCAGTATCTTATCACCCCATTTAAGTTTGCCAAGTCCTGCGAACGGACCTGCATTACCATTCGATAGGGTTACATGGCCGGTTAATGCGCTGTTTCCCTGCCAACCCGGGAATGCCGTTCCATTTAACCACCCAGCCTGATTCCACAACCACGACAGGTCCCAATCATTACCGACCATAGGCACACCTACGATCGGAATATTCACTCCAAGGCGTGGGATGTTCACCCATAAATCAGTAGCCAGATAGGATTTCTCTAAAGACTGCTCCGGCAGGGCAGTGATCAAATTAGGCGCGAATCCTGTTTCGGGCAATTTTTGAGGCAGGGCAGTAATGGTAACGCTATCTGTAATTTGATAAACATTGATCGCGTCAAGCGGGTCGTACCAGCGTTCTGTTGATGTTTCATTGAATGCAGACATTTGAACAGGCAGGCCTGCCTCACCCATATCAATCGGCAGGGAAGTCCATGCAACGGATGCAAGATTTTCCACGCTTGACTTTCCGCCATCAAAACGGGCAAAAAATGCGACCGTGGCTGTCTCACCGAGCGGCAAGTTGTCCCAGCCAAACATAAGCGTATCTCCATCCAGAATATTACATGGATCAGGTTGGTTGCTCGGGATGTATCCGGAATACACGATTGGTGTGCATGCAATATAGACAAGCCCATCCGGCAACACATCGGTCACCACAACATCAAAGGCATCCCCGGAACTATTCGGGGTGTGGGAAATAACCAGTTTAAACTCAACAAACGAATTAGTGGTTACAGCCGTCTGAGCAGCTGATTTCTGAATTGCCAGATCAGGTTCAACGATGAGCACGTCTGGGGCGCTCGCTGTGAGCGAACCGCTGGTCCAGGCTATCGTGGCCCTATTATTCAACTCATCATTCTCTTGATTTTCAATCACATCAAGGACAATGGCTCGATATTGAATAACCAACTGCGAGTCAGTAGCGGGTGCCGTTATATTGCCGATATTAAATTGAATTTGACGGCCCGGGTTTGCAGGGTTGGACACAAGGTCAGCGGGATCGGTGATGCTGGAAACGGCTGGGGGACAAACTGCGCTTTTTATATCCGTCCCAGACAGAACGGCAGATACACAATCCACAAAAGCAAGTCCTCTATCCATTCGATCGGTGATAACCACATTCGCAAGCGTCATATTCCTTGAGAGATTCATTGTCACCTGATAGGTGATAATTTCTCCGATTGCCACATTTTCTCCACTGGTAAACATTTCACTTGTACCAACAATGAACTTGGAAAAATCTGTCGTGACAACATTTACCGTGGCAGTATCCGTATCCTGAACAGAGGTTGTCCCAAATGTTCCGCTGACCGTTGCGATATTTGTAGTTGTGGTTGTTAACACGCTTGAACATGTGTAATTCCACCACTCAGCCGGTTCAAGAATATTATTCGAATTGGCATCCCCGCTCACATAGGATACGGGCGAGCATTTATCATCCGCCACTACAATGGAATTGAGTGATATATTCCCGGGATTGGTTACAACATATGAATATGTCACCGTGGCGCCACTGTTGATCACAGTTGCGCTGGGGGTCTTAACAATGTTTATCGCAGGCGCCTGCGCGGCAATCACAGTCTCGCTGTCGGTTGGCGATGTAACAATACCATTGCTCACGGATGCAATATTGGTGACCGAACCATAATTAATATCAGCCTGTGTGATCGTGTAACTCGCAGTGCAGGTAATGACTGCTCCGGGAGATAACGCAATAGCCGCCGGACAACTCTCGTCAGTTGTCTTGTCATCGCTCACTGTAAACGGTCCTGCCAGACTGACGTTGCCCGTATTCGTTACCACATAACTGTAGTTGATCACAGTTCCAACGGCATTGTAAGCGACCGGCTGCGCGGTCTTGACAATGCTCAGGGAAGGGCTCTGGATGGCAGTCACAGTCTCGCTGTCGGTCAGTGACGTTGCAATCCCGTTGCTCACAGAAGCGCTATTCGTGACTGACCCATTATCCAGATCAATTTGGGTGATCGTGTAACTAGCCGTGCAGGTGATGGTTCCACCCGGTAACAGTGAAACTGTTATTGGACAATTTTCGTCTGATGACTTATCGTCGTTGACTGTGAACGGTCCTGCCAGGCTGACATTGCCAATGTTTGTCACCACATAATCGTAGTTGATCACATCACCCACCGCATTATATGTTACCGGATTTGCCGTTTTCACAATACTCAAAGCAGGGATTTGTACGATCGGAATATTAAGAGTATCCAATGCATCCGGCGATTCATTTGAACTGGCGGTGACATTATTCGTCAGACTGCCGCTCAAGGCGGTCGGCGATCCGTTCGCGTCCAACTCAGCCTGCGTGAAGTCATGCGAGGCGGTGCAGGTTGTCGTCGCTGCCGGCGCCAGTGTTGTGACAGGACAGCTCACTCCTGCCGCCGTATCGTTGTCGTCCACCAGACTGATCCCCGTCAATGTCACATTCCCGGTGTTCCTCACCAGATAATTGTAGCCAACAACTCCAGTTACGCTCAAACTGGTGTTCAGAGAACTCTTTTCGACAGTCATCAATGGATTCTGCGCGATCGGAATGCTCAAGGTGTCAGTCGCATCCGGCGATTCGTTCGAACTGGCTGTCACGATATTATCCAACGTGCCGCCTGCATCAAGCTCCGCCTGCGTGAAGGTGTGGGTCGCGGAACATGTCATCGTGTCCGTCGGAATCAACGTTGCAGCGGGACAGGTCATATCGTTATTATCGTTATTGTCAGTCAGACTAATTCCTGTCAACGTCACGTTCCCGATATTCGTCACTAGGTAACTGTATGGGACTGTTACCGGCACGGTTAATTCCGTACTGGTTGAACTCTTCAACACCGTCAATGCCGGGTTCTGGATGGCAGTCACAGTCTCGCTGTCGGTCGCCGAGGTTGCAACACCATTGCTCACAGAAGCGATATTCGTGACCGAACCATTATCCAGGTCGGTCTGTGTGATCGTATAGCTCGCTGTACAGGTGATGGTTCCGTTTGGCAGCAAAGTGGCAGTCACAGGACAGCTCTCGTCAGTGGCCTTGTCATCACTTATCGTGAATGGTCCACTTAGTGTGATATTGCCTGTGTTCGTCACCAGGTAGTTGTAGCTGATCGCATCACCCACTGCGCTGTATGTGACGGGGTTTGCTGTTTTCACAACGCTTAGTGATGGGCTCTGGATGGCAGTTACAGTTTCGCTATCGGTTAGCGAGGATGCGACACCATTGCTCACAGAAGCTATGTTCGTGACCGAACCATTATCCAGGTCGGTCTGTGTGATCGTATAGCTCGCTGTACAGGTGATGGTTCCGTTTGGCAGCAAAGCGGCAGCCACAGGACAGGTTTCGTCTGCTGCTTTGTCATCGCTCACCGTGAACGGTCCGCTCAGTGTGACGTTGCCTGTGTTGGTCACCAGATAACTGTAGCTGATCACATCGCCCAACGCACTGTAGGTCAACGGGCTGGCCGTCTTGACGATACTCAATGCGGGAGCCTGTATGATCGGGATATTAAGAGTATCCAGCGCATCCGGCGATTCGTTCGAACTTGCAGTAACGTTGTTTGTCAGGTTGCCGCTCGCAGCGATTGGCGACCCGTTGGCATCCAGCTCTGCCTGTGTGAAGGTGTGCGAGGCGGTACAGGTCGTGGCTTCCGCCGGCACCAGCGTTGCGACCAGGCAGCTTATATCATTATTATCGTTGTCGTCCACCAGGGTGATATTCGTCAATGTCATATTCCCTGTGTTCGTTACCAGATAGCTATAGTTCACCATGCGCGGCGCAGACAGACTGACAGTCGCGGAACTTTTCACCACTGTCATCAGTGGATTCTGTATTGCGCTGACGGTTTCGGTGTCAGCCGGCGATGTGATGGTGCCGTTACTCACAGATGCAATATTTGTGACGAAGCCATTATCCATGTCAGCCTGAGTGATCGTATAGCTCGCTGTGCAGGTGATGGTTCCGCTCGGAGATAATGTAACAGTTACGGGACAATTCTCATCAGCCGCCTTGTCATCGCTCACCGTGAACGGTCCACTTAGTGTGATATTGCCTGTGTTCGTCACCAGGTAACTGTAGCTGATCACATCTCCAGCAAGAGAGTATGTAATCGGCGAAGCAGTCTTGACAATGCTTAGCGCCGGTCCCTGCGCAGCAGTCACAGTTTCTGTGTCGGTTGGTGATGTAGCGATACCGTTGCTAACAGAAGCGATGTTCGTGACCGAACCATTATCCAGGTCAGCCTGGGTGATCGTATAGGTTGCGGTACAGGTGATGGTTCCGTTTGGCGGCAGAGCGGCAGTCACAGGACAACTCTCGTCAGCGGCCTTGTCATCACTTACCGTGAATGGCCCCGCCAGCGTGATATTGCCTGTGTTGGTTACCAAGTAACTATAGCTGATCACATTTCCAATAACATTGTATGTGATTGGCAAGGCGGTTTTGACAATGCTCAGTGAGGGACTCTGTATTGCTGTCACAGTCTCAGTATCGGTCGCGGATGTCACCGTGCCGTTACTCACAGATGCGATGTTCGTGACGAAGCCATTATCCAGATCGGTCTGAGTGATCGTATAGCTCGCTGTGCAGGTGATGGTTCCGCTCGGAGGTAATGTAACAGTTGCGGGACAACTCTCATCTGCTGCCTTGTCATCGCTCACCGTGAACGGTCCACTCAGCGTGATATTGCCTGTGTTCGTCACCAGGTAGCTGTAGCTGATCACATCACCCACAGTAGAGTATGTGATCGGGAGCGCAGTCTTAACGATGCCTAATGAAGGACTCTGTATGGCTGTGACAGTTTCAGTATCGGTCGCGGATGTTACTGTGCCGTTGCTCACGGATGCGATATTCGTGACGGAACCATTGTCCATATCGGTCTGAGTGATCGTATAGCTCGCTGTGCAAGTGATGGTTCCGTTTGGTGACAGCGCAACAGTCGCAGGGCAGTTCTCATCGGCTGCCTTGTCATCACTGACGGTGAATGGACCTGTCAGCGTAACATTGCCTGTATTCGTCACCAGGTAACTATAGCTGATCACATCGCCAGCAATATTGTATGTAGTTGGCAAAGCAGTCTTGACAATACCTAAAGCAAAGTTCTGAGTTATTGGAATGCTCAAGGTGTCAGTCGCATCCGGCGCTTCGGCCGAGCTGGCGGTGACATTATTCGTCAGACTGCCGCTCAAGGCGGTCGGGGATCCGTCCGCATCCAACTCAGCCTGTGTGAAGTTATGCGTGGCGCTACAGGTTGTCGTCGCTGTGGGCGAAAGTGTTGTGACAGGACAGCTCACTCCTGCCGCCGTATCGTTGTCATCCACCAGAACGATATTCGTCAACGTCACATTCCCGGTGTTCGTCACCAGGTAGCTGTAGTTCACCGTCCCCGGCGCGGACAGGCTGACTGTCAAGGAACTCTTCGCCACTGTCATTGACGGACTTTGTGTGATCGGAATGCTCAAGGTGTCCGTCGCATCCAGTGCTTCGGTCGAGCTGGCGGTGACATTATTCGTCAGACTGCCGCTCAAGGCGGTCGGGGATCCGTTCGCGTCCAACTCAGCCTGCGTGAAGTTATGCGAGGCGGTACAGGTTGTCGTCGCTGTGGGCGAAAGTGTTATGACCGGACAGCTCACTCCTGCCGCCGTATCGTTGTCGTCCACCAGAACGATATTCGTCAACGTCACATTCCCGGTGTTCGTCACCACGTAACTGTAGTTCACCGTCCCCGGCGCGGACAGCCCCACTGTCGTGGAACTCTTCGCCACTGTCATGGACGGATTTTGTGTGATCGGAATGCTCAAGCTGTCAGTCGCATCCGCCGCTTCATTCGAACTGGCGGTGACAGTATTCGTCAGACTTCCGCTGGCGGCGGTCGGTGATCCGTTCGCGTCCAACTCAGCCTGCGTGAAGTCATGCGAGGCGGTGCAGGTTGTCGTCGCTGTGGGCGCCAGGGTTGTGACAGGACAGCTCACTCCCGCTGCCGTATCGTTGTCGTCCACCAGAACGATATTCGTCAAGGTCACATTCCCGGTGTTCGTCACCAGGTAACTGTAGTTCACCGTCCCCGGCGCGGACAGCCCGACTGTCGTGGAACTCTTCGCCACTGTCATCGACGGACTCTGTGTGATCGGAATGCTCAAGCTGTCCGTCGCATCCGCTGCTTCGGTCGAGCTGGCGGTGACATTATTCGTCAGACTGCCGCTCAAGGCGGTCGGGGATCCGTTCGCGTCCAACTCAGCCTGCGTGAAGTTATGCGAGGCGCTACAGGTTGTCGTCGCTGCCGGTGCCAGGGTTGTGACAGGACAGCTCACTCCCGCTGCCGTATCGTTGTCGTCCACCAGAACGATATTCGTCAACGTCACATTCCCGGTGTTCGTCACCAGGTAACTGTAGTTCACCGTCCCCGGCGCGGACAGCCCCACTGTCGTGGAACTCTTCGCCACTGTCATGGACGGATTTTGTGTGATCGGAATGCTCAAGCTGTCAGTCGCATCCGCCGCTTCATTCGAACTGGCGGTGACAGTATTCGTCAGACTGCTGCTCAAGGCGGTCGGGGATCCGTTCGCGTCCAACTCAGCCTGTGTGAAGTTATGCGAAGCGCTACAGGTTGTCGTCGCTGCTGGCGCCAGGGTTGTGACAGGACAGCTCACTCCCGCTGCCGTATCGTTGTCGTCCACCAGAACGATATTCGTCAAGGTCACATTCCCTGTGTTCGTCACCAGGTAACTGTAGTTCACCGTCCCCGGCGCGGACAGCCCGACTGTCGTGGAACTCTTCGCCACTGTCATCGACGGACTTTGTATCGCAGTTACAGTTTCACTATCGGTCAGGGATGTCACCGTGCTATTGCTCACCGCATCCTCGGCGCTGGCCGAAGCTGTATTGATAACCGAGCCGTCATCCAGATCGGTCTGCGTGATCGTGTAGCTGGAAGTACAGGTAATGCTTACACCCGGCGCAAGGCTCGCGGTCGCCGGACAATTTTCATTTATGGTTTTGTCATCGGCAACTGTGAAAGGCGCGTACAGTATCACATTTCCGCTGTTAGTTACCAGATAACTATAGCTGATGACATTGCCCACCGCGTTGTACGTCAATGGGCTGGCCGTCTTGACGATGCTTAAGGCAGGCGCAGCAGCATACATGGCAGCATCGATCGTGTTATTGGTCTCGCCGCCAGTCAGCGTCACAGCAGCTGTTTGACCGGTGACAATATCCGCGTTGCTGTCTTTGGCCACATCAGCGCCGGTATTCTTGGGACTAAATACATATCCATTGGGCAGGGTAAAGATGACATAGTAGTCGCCTGCCAGGAGGCTCGTAAATTTATAAATGCCGCTGGCATTGGTGGTGGCTGTCTCTACGAATTGGTCCGCGCCGGTATATAAGTCAACCTGAACTGCATTGACCCCGGTTTCGCCCGCATCTTGAATACCGTTGTAATTCGTATCGTTCCAAACAAAATCACCAAGAGTTGCAGGCTGGAAGAAACCAAAGTCAAGCGTCATATTGGCATGATCATCAGGTTGAGCACCCTGTCCAGCCGGGGCATCACTTTCATTGATAGGTTCCGTAGCACCGATCGGACCAAGCAGAATGGCCTTGGAGATGACATCAGAGCCAACCAGCATGCCATTATCGTCCAGTTGGTTGGCATCATCAGGATCGCTCGAATCTGTTTCGGTTGTGATCCCGGCAGAATTCATATGTGTCAATGAAGACCAGTAGCCAGTGAGCGGTCCGCTAAAATTACTGGATGGGATGACGACAACATATTCTCCCGGGAAGAGGTTATCAAACAGATAATAACCTGTGCCATTTGTGGTGACCTGATCCAGCACGAGGCCGGTCGGCTGACCCAGACCATTTGCGGCGAACAGTTGAACGGTCACGCCGGAAGCACCTATTTCACCGGCATCCATCGCGCCATTATTATCACTATCCAGCCATACCCGATTTCCGACCGAGTAACGACTTGCAAAACCAAAATCAAGCGTGAGATTTGTAGTGGTGCCGGTAATATTCGAGACAGTACTGTTTGTTTTTATTCCAGTTGATCCTGGAGCGCTATCCACAGGGTTGGAAGCAACCACCCCGGCTGTTTCCCGATCATTATCCCCATTATCATTATTATCGGTATTGGTATTGGGATCGTTATTGTCAGCCTGATCGAATGTATCAAGGGTGCTGATCATGCCTGTCGTTTCGGAAACCTTGACGACATAATTTCCATCGGGCAGACCTGAGAACAAGTAATCTCCGCCAACGCCGCTAAGAACGGCGGTTGCAACCTCTGTCAACCCGTCTGCGGAATATAGGCGCACTGTATTGCCGGAGATCAAGCCATCATCTACCAGCACATACCTGCCGTCAACAACCGTTCCGCCTTCAGTCCAGAGCAATCCACCGATCTCAGTCTGATAAAAACCAAAGTCAACTGTCATGTTGGCACGATTATCAGGCTGAGCACCCTGCTCACCCAAAACACCTGATTCGAGTTGTGCTGCAAGTTCGCCAGTCGGTTCAGTTGCGCCAAGCGTGATCGGCAGTGTGATCACAGCCCCGGCGATCGGGGCGGCAATTTGGCGCTTGCCGTTATCATCGGCATCCGTAGCTACAATATCAACATCAATGGCCGCAGGTTCAGAGATACTTCCCGTATTATCCATGGATGTACCCGATGACCAATAGCCGACCAACTTTCCAGTGCCGGTAAAGTTTGAAGACGGGATGACAATGACATAATCACCTGGCTCAAGATAATCGAATAGGTAGAAGCCAGCCGCATTGGTGGTATCAGAAGCAAGAGCAGTGGTGAAGTTCGTGTCACTGGCAGCAAACAATTGCACCAACACACCGCTCACTCCCACTTCAGACCCATTCATTGTGCCGCTATTATCGGTGTCAAACCAGACACGGTTACCGATGGAATAGTAGGGAGTGACTCCTCCAGTATGGGAAGCCGGGTCGTTATAAGTATTGATGCCTCCGGACGATCCGTTTCGTTCGCCATTTGCCGCGCCGCTGATACCAGGGGTATCTGAACCAGTCCCGTTACCGGTCGTCCCGGTATTACCCGGCAATGAAGTAAATGTAAGCAAGGCATTATTGGTAACCGTGGCATTGCCCACAAGAGCAGAAGCTGACGGAGGGGCATCCACCTTAACTTGATATGTGAAATCAGCTGTACCATCCAAAAGCAACGCGCAGGCCAGGTCACAGGTCCAAACGATATCGGGCGCGCCAGTAGCGTCAGCGACCCAGCCGGCGGGAGCAGTGATCGAGAGAGGCACGTAGGTCAAACCGGACGGAATTCGATCAGCGACACGCAAGTTGAAGGCGTCCGCAGCGCTGGCAAGCGGCGAAGTGATACTTAGTGTGTAGGTCACAGTATCGTTATACTTCCAGTTTGTGGAAGCGTTGGCTGTCTTCCCCAATAAGAGGACAGGTTCGACCACCGTGGAGTAAACATGATTGGATGACACAGGCGTGCCGCCGCTGATCGAGGTGGTGAACAGGTTGTCATGAATGGTTGAGTTGTGATTATTGGCATCGTTGTTGACCAATACATTAAAGTCGACAACGATCTTTTCCACATCCAAACTGGAAACATCCGCATCATTATTAATAAAATCACCAAGCGCAAAGGTCACATCCTGGCCATTCACCGTGATATGCCCGATCGGAAGATCAAAGGTCGGAGGCACTGCGCCATTCCGCGCGCCATTCAGGTCAGCCGGCACTGTCATTGGGATCGTGGAAATGATCGAAATCTTGGGATTACCCAGATAACTCAACCCAAGCGGCAGCGCATCTGCCAAAATTAAACTCGTTGAGGTTCCTTCGGGTATAACAACTTCCATGCGATAACGCAGGATTTCACCAATTGCCAAAACGCGCGCCTGATCTGTATTGTTGGAACCATCTCCCGTCTCGAGCGTATGAGCTTCAGAGGTGCTAACGATCGATTTCACCGGGATCAGGTTGGCGGCGTATTTCGTGGCTGTGGCGCTGTTATTGTAATCATTGACCAGACCTGAACCATCGCGTTCGCCGTCAACAGCGCCCGGATTATTATCACCAGACTGCGAACTCCAATCAATATCGGCAGTATTCACAATTTGTTGGTTGGGAACAAGCGCCGCTGTGAGGATCGCTTTATAGGTAACGATGGCTGTTGTTCCAATTGGAATATCACTAATGGCAATCGTGACCGTATTAGTTCCATCATTGGATGTATTGATCACCGTCGCAGCGCCTGTACCGGAAACTGATACGGTTCCAATTTGCAGGTCAGCATAAATTGGCAGAACATCGTTCAAATTGACGTTGTAAGCTGTAGCGGTACTGTCCGGCAGTGTTCCATTGGTATCGTGGGCGATCGTGACCGTGTAGGTGATCTCATCCCCGGCAACCGGATTCACCGCCACAGACGCGGCAGTTTTGCCGACCGTCAAGATCGGTTCTGTGATCGTGGATGTCGCACTGCTGGTAAGAGATTGGGGCAAACTGGCGATATTGGTATAGCTTAAAGTCGCTGTATTTGCCATTACTGTGTAATTCTGGTTACCCGCGACATTGGCAACGATTGCGTCATATTTGATCGTGAATGGACTGGCGCTAATCACTGCGCTGCCAAAATCCCAGGTAAGCTTGCCAGATGCAGACCCGTCAACCGGAACTGTTGTGGAAAAAGTAGCGGCACTCACCCCGGCACTGACCACCTGGCTGCCTGCCACATAAATAAATCCGGCTGGCAGAGAATCTTCCACCTTGGCATTTTGCAGGGTTCCCAATGGACTGGTGATCGACAATGTGAAGGATACTTTCTGACCGATCACAGTCTGTACCACACCACCATCATCCTTTGTAATGGTTGGCGCACCCGTCGTGAATGTCGCTGTCGCTGTGTCCTGCGTCCCGTCCACGTTCGCGCGGCTGACAACATCTGCGTAGACACGCTCGCCCGCATTGGCTGTGCCGTCCTGTGAGGTCCAATCCGCGTCAATGCTATTGACATGATTGCCGTCCAGATACAAGGTAGATTGGGCAACACCGGTATAGACACACTCAATGTACGAGTCCGTCGCGGTGGCGGGAATATCCCAGCTGCCGGGTATGTCACTGTCAAATGGAACGCTCACGATGCCCGCTGTCGGCTGTGTAAACCCGATCGGGGATGTGGTCGACCCGTTGAAGTAGTTACAACTCGTGATGGAACCAAAGATCACGCCCTGCGCCATCGTGTCCAACGCTGTCACATCATAGGCTGCGCTGTCGCCAGTATTCGTGAACCGCACTGTGTAGGTCAGTGTGTCTCCCGCCTTGACATTCGTCGTTGGGCTGACACTCTTCGTCGTTGTGATGACAGGTTCAATGATCGTGAACGCATCAGTGGCTGGTCCCAGATTCACCGTCGTACCGGCCACGTTCAAGTAGCTGGCGCTGACACTGTTCGACTTCACCACCGTCCGCGCATTGCCGGTCACATCCGCCACATGCGCGTTGAATGTGATCGTGGCATTATCAGCGCTCTTGACCGTGTCTCCAAAGTTGAAGGTCAGCACCACCGCCACACTGCCGTCATTCGTGCCGAATGTCGGGACAGGCGAGGTGGAGAATCCATTGAACACCACGCCGCCGTCGTAGATCAAACCTGCCGGCAGGGTATCCGTCACCACCAGGCTGCGCAGCGTGCCCAATACATTCGCCCCGCCCACCGTGATCGTATAGGTGATCGAATCTCCGATCGTCCTTTGCGTAATCCCGCCGTCACTCTTGCTTAGTGTGACCACTCCGGTTGTGAACGTCGCTGTCGCTGTGTCCTGCGTCCCATCCACATTCGCGCGGCTGACCGCGTCGGCATACACACGCTCGCCCGCAATGGCGGTGCCGTCCTGTGAGGTCCAATCCGCATCAATGCTGTTGACATGATTGCCGTTTAAGATCAGCGTGTTCTGCGCGACACCGGTGTAGACACACTCAATGTACGAGTCCGTCGCGGTGGCAGGAACATCCCAGCTGCCGGGTATGTCACTGTCAAATGGAACGCTCACGATGCCCGCTGTCGGCTGTGTAAACCCGATCGGGGATGTGGTCGACCCGTTGAAGTAGTTACAACTCGTGATCGAACCAAAGATCACACCCTGCGCCATCGTGTCCAACGCTGTCACATCATAGGCTGTGCTGTCGCCGCTGTTCGTGAACCGCACCGTGTAGGTCAGTGTGTCTCCCGCCTTGACATTCGTTGTCGGGCTGACACTCTTCGTTGTCGTGATGACAGGCTCAGTAATTGTGAACGCATCAGTGGCTGGTCCCAGGTTCACCGTCGTACCGGCCACATTCAGATAGCTGGCGCTGACGCTGTTCGTCTTCGCCACTGTCCGCGCATTGCCGGTCACATCCGCCACATGCGCGTTGAATGTGATCGTGGCATTATCAGCACTCTTGACCGTGTCTCCAAAATTGAAGGTCAACACCACCGCCACACTGCCGTCATTCGTGCCGAATGTCGGGACAGGCGAGGTGGAGAACCCGCTGAACACCACACCGCCGTCGTAGATCAAACCCGCAGGCAGGGTATCCGTCACCACCAGGCTGCGCAGAGTGCCCAATACATTCGCCCCGCCCACCGTGATCGTATAGGTGATCGAATCTCCGATCGTCCTTTGCGTAATCCCGCCGTCGCTCTTGCTTAGTGTGACCGCTCCGGTTGTGAACGTCGCTGTCGCTGTGTCCTGCGTCCCATCCATATTATTGGATACAGTATCGCTATAGTTTCGTTCGTTGGCATTTACTCCATCAAGTGAAGTCCAATCCGCGTCAATGCTATTGGTGTGACTGCCGTTCAGCACCATATTATTCTGTGCAACGCCGGTATAGACACACTCAATGTACGAGTCCGTCGCGGTGGCAGGAACATCCCAGCTGCCGGGTATGTCACTGTCAAATGGAACGCTCACGATGCCCGCTGTCGGCTGTGTAAACCCGATCGGGGATGTGGTCGACCCGTTGAAGTAGTTACAACTCGTGATGGAACCAAAGATCACACCCTGCGCCATCGTGTCCAATGCTGTCACATCATAGGCTGTGCTGTCACCGCTATTCGTGAACCGTACCGTGTAGGTCAGCGTGTCTCCCGCCTTGACATTCGTTGTCGGGCTGACACTCTTCGTCGTTGTGATCTGCGGTTCAATGATGGTAATAGCCGCGGCCGAATCGTTTATCGTTCCACCCGTGTAAACAGCCGTGGCAGAATTGATCAGGGAAGTTGGATATTCAGCATTTGCCGGAATACGATCCTGGTTGCCGGTAATATTTTCCACCAACAAAACAATACGGATGATAAATGTGTTGTTGGCGGCATTATTATCATCAAGAGTGGTCACATCATTGAATGTGAATGTAACATCATCCCCGCTGGCGCATGTATTGGCACAAACACCAGATATCAGGGTTACATCTGTTGGCCCGCTGAAAGCATTGGACAGGGCCGCATCAGATGCAAGAACCTGGGAACTTACATACTTCAAACCATAAGGCAGGCTGCCAGTAGGTTTTGTGCCGGATGGAATGTTATCAGTCACCACCAGGCTGGGGGTTACACCTTCTGGAAGGGTGACACGGATATCATAACTGACCGTCTCGCCTATGGTATATACCGCAGGTGTCGCATCATTTTTAACGATACCCGGCACATCCAGCGTTAAGGAAACGTTATCTGAATCAACATACGTATTCGGTGCTATTCCCGATCCCGTTCGTTCGCCCGTTGGGGTACCGGGGTCGGTAGTTACCACAGAGCCGGTGTCGTTGACAGTGGTACCATGCGCACCCGGCAGACTGGTATAGACGATAGCGGTTGAGTTGGGAATAGTCGCACCTGCCACTGCTCCCGGTGCGACTTTGGCTGTGATGGTGGCAGTGATGGAATTACCAGGATCAAGACAAGTGGCGGTCAATGTAACCGTCTGTCCAATTCGAGAAATTTGATCAGCATATACAGTTATCCCAGATCCGCCGCCAGAACAAATGGATGCCTGTGTGGTGCTGTCAATTACCTGTGAAACCGGGGTCAACCCGTTATCCAGAACATCCGTCAACTCAAGCTCAAAAGCGGTTGCATGATCAAGTGAAGTACCACCAGCCGTAATGGTCAATTGATACGTGACTGTATCGCCCGCATCCAGCGGAGTGCTCATCAAAACCTTGCTGACAGTAACGGAAGGTTCGCGCGCGATCGATGAAACAGAAGGAGACGCGTTCCCCATATTAACCATTGCTGTGCCGTTCCATCTCCGTCCAATAAAACTGTCTGTCAATGTACTGCCAGTGACATTTGCAGCTTCATTCGTGACCAGCGCATTGAATTCAACGATGATGAATTCCGGGTTAACGTCATTATCACCATTGGTGATAGTACCCAGTTGGAAGTGGACGCCTCCATTGGTCGGATAGGTATCCACGTCACTATTTTCAATGGCTGTAATGTTGGCATCTGCGAGTGAACAATTAACTGCTGACGACACGATCGCCGACGTGCCCGCGAGTGTGAAATCTCCCCCGTAATTGGCACAGGCGCTGACCGACGGCACGCTGCCGTAGACGGCCGACGAGACACTGCCATTCCCCACGAACAGCACTCTGGCCGTATTATCGTCAAGGAAGCGCTGGCCGCCAGTTCCGCCAAACGTATCGCTTAATTGCAGATCAGTGACGACGCCTTCAGGCAGTTGCATTACCAAACGATAGCGGATGATCTCTCCAATGGCCGCGTTCGGATCGTCCGTGTGCGCTTCGGAGGTGGCGATGATGGATTTTTGCGCCACGGCATTGTCCAGCGTAATCGCGGAGGCGGGGCTTTCGACACCGTAATCGTTGAGGCTGTCGCTTCCTATGATGCCCGTTGGGCCGATCCGTTCATCTGATGCTGTGTTGAATGGCGATAGATCAGCGCGCGTTCCAGAAATGCTCGTCCAGCGTAATTCGCCGGTATTGGCGGCAATCGTTTGCCCGGGCAGCACATCTGCATTGACAGTTGTGTTGAAAGTGAATGTGCATGAACTGGCTATAGGGAAAGAAATCCAGGAAGCGGTCAGAGTCGTTGTACCGCCAAAAGTCGGCGAAGCATCGCAAGCTCCCAAAGTGGGAGAACCAACCAACGTCAAACCAGACGGGATAAGATCCGTGAATTCGACATCATGAGCTACGGTCGTTCCGCTCGCGGCATTGCCATTCGTCACTGTGATGCTGAATGAGGCTGTATCACCCGCATCGTGAATGGTTGCGGGCAGTGTCAGAAGCGATTTTGAGAGAGTCAAAGTCGGTTCAACTACTGTCACAGCCGCCGCCGATGCAGAAGCTTGATCACCAGTCCATGAAAAGACCGCCGAATTATTTAAATTCACAAGGCTCTGGTTATTTATATCGTTCAAGACGATCGCACGATATATGATCGTGATCGTTTCTGCGCCCGTATTTGTACCATCGACATAAGGACTGGTGTTAATAACATTGCCAAAATCGAAAGTAAGCTTGCCGCCACTGGTCTCCACGAATGGATTAACACCAACGTCGTTCGTTACGCTGGCGGTACAGTTCGTGCAATTACCGAAGGAGTCAAATGTCATTTTTTCCGAATTTAATCCCGCATCCGTATTGACAGATGCTCCATCAGAATCGCGATTGGAAACCGTCACAGAATCCACGGCCACCAATGCGAGACCGGCATCAAGCGTATCCACGATCTTGGCGGACAGAGTTGACCCGGATGGGAAGGTAGTGACCAGTTGGTAGGTCAATATCTCGCCGATCACGGCCTGAGTATGATCATTACCGCTGACATTAAATTCGGTCGTCACCAGGGACTTTGCCAGAGATGCCGGCCAGGGAGTGAGTTCGGCTGCCGTGGCTGTATCTGTATTCGAAGTCACATCGAGCGCAACGTATTTTCCATGCGCATTCGCAGTATTGACAATGGAAGCCCCGCCATCAATATCCGCCTGGGTAACGGTATAACTGTTGGTACAGTTAATACTGGCACCAATGGCGAGACTGACAGCGGTTCCGCAACTGAAAGCTGTTCCGCCATTAATATGATCATCTGTGATCGTGAAATAACCATCCGGGGTGCTGTTCCCAGTTAACGCCACATTGCCGTTATTCGTGATCGTATAACTGTAATAGATGATCGCCCCGGCATGGTTATAACTTCCACCGGATGTGATGACCTTGTCAAGTTGAAGCGAAGACACGGACAAACCAGTTTTTGTATCTGTGTCTGTGGAACTGACGGGACTGCCGATCGGGGGATAACCGGTGGCTGTGGCAGTATTAGAGAATGTCCCCGCATCAATATCTGATTGTTTTAAAGTATATGTGCCGGTGAAGGTGGTGGAGTTAACATCCCCAGGAGCCAGCGACGCAATGGTTGGTCCGCCGGTAATGGTAATGCCGCCAACAATATCGGTCAGCGTGATATCGGTCAGCGTGACTTCGCCATTATTTGTAATTGTGAATGCATAGGAGATCGTATCCCCGGCATCTGCGCGGCCATTGCCGCCGGCATTGAGGGTACCGACCTTATCCAAAATGATACTTGGTGTCTTGGTGATGACCGTCACTGTATCGCTGGCTGACGGAGTTTCATCGCTGTCGCCTGTGGCGGTATTGGTGTATCCGCCGTTTGTCAGATCCCCGGCGGTCACTGTATGGCTGGCTGCACAGGAAAGAATGGCGCCTGGGATAAGTGTGGCGGGAGTAGCCGGTGTACAGGTACCCATGACAACCCCGGGCGTATTATCGACCAGGGTAACATTATGCAGGGTCTCATCACCGCTATTAACTGTGGAGATATCATACGTTATCACCGATCCGACCGTGTTATAAGGTCCGTTGGAAGTGACCTGTTTGAACACATTGAGCTGTGGGTTTTTCTTGATATTAACGACCACAGTATCGCTGATCGGCGGGTCGGTCTCAACACTATCTGCAATGGCTGTATTAGTAAAACTGCCTAGATCGACATCTGGCTGAGTCACTACATGACTTGCAGCACAAACCATACTGGTACCGGGCGTCAGCACAGACGGCTGTCCGGGAGTGCAAGTCCCCAGGGTTACGTCCGTACCAGGATCAGTCACGGTCACGCCGTTCAGGGTGCTTGTCCCAAGATTGGTGACGGTAATGGAGTAATTCAGCGTATCGCCCAATTGATATGGGGCAGTCGAAGTGATGACCTTCTTGATGCTCATCGCATTGATCTTATCGATCGGAACTGTGACAGAGTCGGTGACCGGGTCGGTTTGATCGCTGTCGCCGCTGGCAGTGTTTACGAAGCTTTTAGCCGTATCATCACCAGAAGTAACCACATGGGTGGCTACACAGGTCAATGTTTGCGTTGGCAGCAGGGTGATCGGAGTCCCCGATGGTGTACATGCCCCCATCACCACATTGGGATCCGTAATGGTGACATTGGTCAACGGAACGTCACCGATATTTTTCGCGACGATCTGATAGGCAAGGGAATCGCCAATCGTATAAGGCGCGGGACTGGAGGTATTAATATCAAGCGTTTTGATCAACTGCAAAAGCGGATTTGCATTGATGGTCAAGGTATCAGTCGCCGGTTCGGTATTGGTGGCGCCTTGGGCGGAAGAAATGGAATTTTTCGGGATTGTGTTGGTATAGGTTCCGGCAGTTGTTCCTGTGACCGGCACAACGATATCACAGGTGGTACCGGGACCGGCCGGTATTGCGCCGGCTGCAAGACTGATAATTCGGGTACCAACAAGGGCTGTCAGACCACTGCCGCACGCACTGGTGGGTGCAGGAGAATCTAAAATTTGCAATCCGACAGGCAGGGTATCTGAAAAGCCTAGATTGCTTAATGCAATATTGCCGGTGTTTGTCAGTCTTAGGGTTAATAAAGATGTTGTGCCGGCTATGATGGTGTTAGGTGTGAAAAATTTTGTAATGCTGACACCGGGCAGGTTGGTCAAGGATGCCTGCGCGGCCTGTGGGTTGCTAGCCCCGTTAAAAGTAGTGACCGCCCCAGCTGTGATGGTGTTGGTGCGGTTACCGTTAACGTTCATGGTTGTACTAAGGGTCAATGTACAACGCTTATTGGCGTTCAACACACCACCGCTGAAGGTAAAGGTGCGCTCTCCGGGGACGGCAGTCAATGCACCACCACAGGTCCCAGTCGATAGGTTGGGAGGATTCGCAATAAACATGCCGAGCGGCATCGTATCGGTGAATGTGATCCCTGACAGGACCGTGTTGTTTGGATTGACCAATTGCACGCTGAGTGTGGATGAAGATCCGCCAAAAACAGTTAGCGGATCAAAGCCCTTCACGACTCCCACTGACAGGGGGGTGATGAGCAGGTTTGCAGCCGCATCCGCAACCGGGTTGATGGTTGTACCCAATCCAAAGATCGTTCCCGACACATTCGTCCTGTAGACCGTATTCGTGCGAGTCGTAGGCAGGGTCACAATGCTGCTCGATGCCTGAACATCAACACTGACAGTACAGATGCCGGGTACCCCGCTCACCTGGGCGGGAATACTCCCATTGCTCAATGTAATGATCTGCGATCCCCCGCTAACCGGAACGGTGCCGCTCCCGCAAGTGGTTTTTCCATTGGGAGTGGGTGCGATCGAAATATCACCGCCGCCCATGGTGGTCAAGTTATCTGTAAGGGACACTCCTGTGATCGGCGCGGGATTTGTGTTGGATAGGGTGATCGTTAGGGTTGAAAGGCCGCCGGGGCTGACCGCATTTGGATAAAACGCCTTGCTGATGGTCATGTGGCTGACGGTTAGCGAAGCCGAGAAATCAGCAGCAGGACGCTGACCCTGATCGTTCGTGATCTGGGTCGCAGCTATGGTATTGGTATAAACGTTTGAAACACTACCTGTCACATACACATCAATCTGGCAGGTAGTCGCCTTTGTGATCGAGGCATTGCTTAAGGTGATCGTGTCAGTCCCAGTGGCTGCTGCTGTCAGGGTCCCCGCGCCGCATCCACTAAGGGAAGCCGCTGTTGAATTACTAATGGTGACATTTGCCGGCAGGATATCGGTCACCGAGAAGTTGGTCAGGTCTTCGTCATCCGGCGCGCGTAAAGAGATTCTAAGGCGCGAGTTGGAGCCGGCCAAAATGGAAGCCGGAGAAAATGACTTGCTTGCAGTTACACCTTGATCCGTTTGATATACATTTATGGATCTGCTCGCAGAGTCCAGGTTGGTCGCACCTTCCAGCGTGGTGATCGTATTTGGATCGACCACATTGGTGTATGTAGCCGGGAAGACACTACCGTTGGTCGTAACATTGACTGTAACCCTGCATGTCCCAGGCACAGCTACCGTACCAGGCGGAATGATTCCCCCAGTCAATGTGACAGCTGATGGGATGGTTGTGGAGGCAGCGGTTCCTCCGCTGCAGGTGGTGGCTGCCGTCTCCGGGACAACCGGTACCAAACCTGTTGGAAGGGTATCCGTGAACGATACAATATTTAAGGGATTGCTGGTTCTGTTCTGCAGGGTGATGGTGACTGTTGTAGTCCCGCCTTGCTGAATGGCTATCGGAGAAAAACCTTTTACGACACCAATACTTAATCTTTGTACCCCCAAATTTGTGCTAACGGGCAGAAGGTTACTAATGCCCTGATCTGTCACCAACGCGTTGGCAGGAATTGTGTTGGTGTGAGTTTGTGTTAATGCTGTATCCGGCGTGGTCACACTGACCGTGATCGTACAACTGTTCGGAGTAGCCACACTACCCGCGGGAATCGTTCCTCCAGTCAAACGGACTGTGTCATTTGCGCGGCCGGTAGTCACGACCTCTGCAATCCCGGTACCGCAATCGGTTGCGGCAGTTCCAGGCACCAGTTCCAAGACCGTACCTGGCATGACATCATCAATAGCCACCCCGGTATAGGGAGTTGCCGTCGGGTTTCTTAAGGTAATAGTTAACAGGCTGATTTCCCCGGCTTGAATGGTAGTGGGGAAAAAAGACTTTAGAATACTTGAGGCTTGGACATTCAACGGCGCGGAAGCGGGGGATGCATTTGTCACCCCTTGTTTACTACCGATCGCTCCAACAGCGATCGTATTGGTATAACTCCCAGCGACTGACGAGACCACATTAACAAGAATTCGACAGGTTGCGTCTGCCGCAATGCTCGCGTTATTTAAGATAAGTGAGTTCGACCCGCTATTAGCAGTCAGCAAAGCAGCGGCCGTCCCGCCGCATCCTGATAATGAAGCTGAAACAGGATTTGCTATAACAATATTATTCGGCGCAGGATCATTCAGGATATCTGTCAGGGTTATTTCAGACAATACATGAGTCAGATCATTATTCTTGATGTCGATTGTTAATTGACTGGTCTGCCCCACCCAGACAGTATTCGGGGTAAAACTTTTTGTGATCGAAGGGGGAGCGACAGTATCGACTTGCAGGGTTGCGCTGGATGGTGAAGTATTTCCCACTGTAACAGTCCCGCCAATCCCAGTAGACAATAAAGCCCCGGCCGGAATTGTATTGATCAGATTTCCAGGCGTAGTTGATGTCACATCCACCGACACGGTACAGGAACCTGGGTTGCTGTTTAACTGGGCAGGTACTTTGCCACGCTCCAAAGAGATTGCAGTTCCCCCGGCCACTGCAGTTACAGCAGTCGGCGGATTAGCCAGAGGATCATCACAGGTTGTCAAGATGTTGGGCGGATTAGCGATCTTCAAGCCGGTCTGAATTCCCGCGAGGTTATCAATCCAGGCAGCATTATTCAACTCGAAGGTATTGGAATTGTAGATAGAGATGCTCAGGCGGGACACATCCCCGGGAGCGATAGAGATCGGGTTGAATTGCTTATTGATCTCGGCCGGAAAATCAAAGGTGGCGACGTTCAGTATCGCGCTCGCATCTGCGCCATTTGTGATCGTTCCGGGACCGCCGTTCTGTGTTGCGCTAAACCATCCGGTGGGAATCGTATTGGTCAGATTTCCGGAGACTGTGGCAACCACATCCACCGAGACCACGCAGGAGTCTAGGGCCGGCACGCTGCCACGCTGCAATGCAATAATGGTAGTGTCGGCAAGAGCCGTGACCGCAGTGGGATCGGCAACCAGGTCGACGCAGGTCGATGTTATATTGGGCGGGTTTGCGACCTGCAGACC
Organism: Candidatus Villigracilis saccharophilus; assembly: GCF_016711665.1. Classification (NCBI taxonomy): domain Bacteria; kingdom Bacillati; phylum Chloroflexota; class Anaerolineae; order Anaerolineales; family Candidatus Villigracilaceae; genus Candidatus Villigracilis; species Candidatus Villigracilis saccharophilus. The sequence continues at coordinate 30,010 of NZ_JADJSO010000022.1, read as the reverse complement.
CGGCTGAACACCGATCAAGTTATCCGTCCATGCGGCGCTGGATAAAATAAAATTATTGGGATTGGTAATGGTGATACTGAGGCGGCTTTTTTCTTTGAGAGCGATGGCTGCTGGATTAAATGATTTTGATATGGTTGCGTTATAACTCTGCGCTTGCACATCCGCTTTTACTTTAAGGAATGGAGAAATCGTAAATAAGCCCGCGATAGCAACAACCACAAAACACATCTTAAAGATTTTGGGCATACAATTTCTCCGGCTTGGGAATATAGAATTTACGCTTATATTTATTTAAAAACAGGGGCGGTTTCGCTATTCGCTCGTCAGTGCCCTTACTCAAAAAACGAGATAAGCGACCAGATCAAGACACTGAGTCAAGGCATCCCCCATCGCTCAAAAGTACTATTTTTCACTTGATTCTATGAGAATAATATGAGTAAGTCAACGAACAAAACATACAGAATTGAAAGCTAAACAACACTATCTCGACAACATCTATCGTGTTCACATTTTTTCATCGTGGAAGCAATAATGAGCACACTGACTAATCGGCGGTCAAGCTTTCAAGATGGATTAAAAGAGACCCGATTTCGCGGATGGTAAAGGCGGGCAATAACTGAATCATACAAAATAACTTTTTAGGAAGTTTTTACGCGATAAATTCGCTCTGAATTCATTGAAGGGATATAATGCGAAATATTGGGGAAATCTAGACAACCTTATTGTTTAAATTGATGCACCTTTGAATTGGCCAGTCTTATATCTGGAATTACGCCACACAATTTCTAATATCGGCTCTTTCATAATTTTTTAGACGTTGGCAAGCAAGACTTTTAAGCAATTACATTTACATTGCCCATAAGATTGAGATCAGTCTTGATTATCAAGGTCAAAAATAACATTGGATCAATTCAAACCCAAATCGCCTTCAAACACATGAATCCAAAACGATCGATCATCATCAACATCGTTATTACGATAAGCCTGCTGACAGCGACATATGCTGTTTACATCTATAAACGCAATTCCTTAAAACTTGAACAATCCACAGTCAATCCGACTTCGCGTCCACCGTTCCATAGTTTCATTGACCCCGGCGGACTGATCGCCCTGCTCATCCCCACAATGCCCGGCCCCACCCCGGCTCCGCTGACAGCCAGTATGCACGAGATCATCGGCACAGTTACATCTCGCAAGCCGGACCAATCTGATTTCACAGCGGTCACGCCAGACCAGATATTAACTGTTTCCAGCACCGTAAAAACGGCCGAGCAAAGCCGTGTAAGACTTGACCTTTCCAACCAGACTATTGTACGTTTAGGTGAAAACACAATCTTTGTATTTAAAGATGAGCGCAAGGGTGTTGACGGGGGACGTTATTTCCTCGATCTGGGACTCGGCGAAATATGGATCATTCTAAAGGGCGGTGAGGTCAACGTGGAAACTCCCTCCGGATTGGCGGCTGTCCGTGGGTCGTTCCTGCACGTGACATATCGCCCGGAAAACAACCTCACTACGATCTCGTGCTTGGAAGGTCACTGCGAACTTGAAAACGAAGGTGGGCGGGCGGAACTCGTATCCGGCGAGACCGCTCTTGTTTACAGCCCGTCCATCCCTCCTGTCACAGGACGCATGACCGGGGCGGAAGCTTCCGATTGGGTTCTGAACAACCCGGAAGCGACACTCGTTATCCCAATTCTTGAAGCGACATTTGCAGCCCTGCCAACCATCACTCCCGGACCTTCCAACACTCCTCCAGGTATTTTTGGTCCCACCCAAACTGCGAACACTGCCAGCCCTACCTCTACCAATTCGACTTTCACAACAACGAACACTTATACACCCAGCGCCACTGGAACATTTACTCCAACCTTTACCTCGACATTCACAAGAACGATTACAACAACTCCATCCCGTACCCCGACAGCCAAAGCCGCTTCAACTCGGACTCTGACGCCTGTCTATACTCCTACCAAAACACAAACCTCTGTTCTTACTTCAACGAGAACATATACCCCTATTCCCTCAGCAACAAAAACATTAACTCCCGTACCAACATCAACCAGGACATTTACTCCCATCCCTTCTTCAACCAAATCACAAACTCCCACGTCCACATCCACTGCAACATTTACTCCGATTCCCACTTTCACAAAAACATCAACACCCTCAATAACTTTCACAGCCACTTCAACGCCAACAATTACACTTACGCCGACGATAACACCAGTCAGTGGGTGTGCCGGGGTAACGGAAATTCCAGTAATTGAATGTAATGCGTTGGTTGCACTTTATAACAGTACAAATGGAAATGGCTGGACCAATAAGACCGGCTGGTTGGTTACGAATACTCCATGCACGTGGTATCGGGTCACTTGCACTAATGGACATGTGACACAAATTTTTGTTGCCAACAATAATTTAGTTGGTAGTATACCGGCAGAATTAGGGGATATTCAATCCTTGATTCAACTCGGCTTAGGTAGTAATAAACTCAGCAGCAATATCCCGCCTCAATTAGGAAATTTAACCAATCTCCAGGAATTACGTATTGAGACCAATTTATTATCAGGCAGCATCCCAACTGAATTAGGTAAATTGACAAACCTAAAGCTTCTTTATCTATTCGAGAATCAATTCAGCGGCAATATCCCCACAGAACTAGGCAATCTAACTAACCTTCTTCAACTTGCTCTTTATAATAATAGATTAAGTGGAAATATTCCTCCAACATTGGGTGGGTTGTCAAATCTAACCTCCGTCAACCTAGGCATTAACCAGCTAAACGGCAGTATTCCCCCTGAATTAGGCAACTTAATTAATTTATCATCCCTAGGTCTTGCTCGCAACCAACTCAGCGGTAGCATCCCCATCTCAACTGGGAAATTTAGTAAGTATGGTTCAACTCCAACTTTACGAGAATGCATTGACGGGTACCATCCCCGTTGAATTAGGCAACCTCAGAAATTTAAAGTATCTAGGCCTTTATGGAAATCAATTGACTGGAAATATTCCAATTGAGTTTGGGAACCTTAACAATTTAGTATGGTTACAACTAGAATTCACATCGCTTGTTGGACCAATCCCCACAGGTATAAAAAATGCATTGCTTATGGAAAGGTTTACTTTTCCAACATCAGTCTGCGTGCCAAATGACTCAGGTTTTATTACATGGATAAATGCACTTCTCACTCATTCTGCTTATGCGTTATGTCCATAGTTGATGGATTGCGATCTCTGGAAAGAAACGCCTTATGAATAATAAAACAATCCAATCCTCACGCAACTCCCGTATCGGCTTAATTATTTTTGTCATCGCCAGCCTGATCTTTTTAGACCGGGTCGGCAGCCGTTTATGGGAATTACCCACACCCATAGAAAGACTGGAACTATATCTCGTTGACGCAGCCTTACGATTGAGAGGCACGCAAACGCCATCAGCACCCATTGTCATTGTGACCATTGACGATAACTCGCTCAATTACACCGGCTATCACTGGCCCTGGCCGCGCACATATCTGGCAGAAATAATCAATGCTCTCAATAACGCGGGGGCGCGCGTCATTGGTTTCGATGTTATGTTATTTGGAAGTGACCCCGACCCGGCGGGAGATCAAGCGCTGGCGGAAGCTTTTGAGAACGCCGGGAATGTGGTCGCGGTCATGAATATTTTCCGCTCAGCCAATACAGAAACTTTGGAATTACCAATAACTCCCTATCCAGAGGTTTTGGCGGACATGGGCATAGCTGGCATACTCGCGGACAATGACGCCATCATCCGCAGCGTGCAGGCGTATGACCATTCAGCATACGATGACAGGGTTTATTTTAATTGGGCATTTGAAATAACGCAGGCTTACCTTGGCGTCGACCCGCCTCAAAGCCCCGCGCTTGATCATCTTGTTTTTAATTCCAAGATCGTGCCATTGCAAAACGGCCGCCTGTCGGTAAATTTTAATGGCCCCCCGGAAACATTCACGTACTATCCAGCTTTCCAGGTCGCCCTTGGAGATTACCCCGCTGAAACTTTCAAGAACAAGATCGTTTTGATCGGCGCTACATCCGTCACCCTGCAAGATATTTACCCGGTTCCCTTTTCAACCTCGAAGAGGATGCCGGGCATCGAGATCACAGCCAATGTGGTGGACACAATCCTTTCTGGAGATTACATTGATATCCCATCCCCGGCGGTACGTGTATTGATATTAATTTTCACGGCAATATTCGCATGGCTGATCAGCCGCCGCCGTCTACCGGGCAAAGCGATCATCATCATGTTTGGCAGCATGGTTGTCTACGGACTGATTTGGTTCTTCCTATTTACCCAGCGGCAGTGGCAATTTGAGTTGGCTGCCCCTGAATTGATGTTATTGCTGGGAATTTTAGTGCCCAGCTTTGATGAAGCGCTCAATCAGGAATTGGAAAAGCGCAGGCTGCAAAAATTATTTGGACAATTCGTTTCCCCGGAAATTGTCAGCCAGTTAATAAAGACCCCTGATATTTTGAGTTTGCATAAACGGGCAAACTTAACGATCTTATTTTCAGATATCCGTAATTTCACCAACTTATCAGAAAAATTGACACCGGATGAGGTGGTTGGAATGCTTAACCCTTATCTGGATGTCATGACAAAAGTGGTCCACAAACATGGCGGGACGGTCGATAAGTATATAGGCGATGCCATTGTGGCTTTTTTCGGGGAGCCCGTCCCCCATCCCGATCATGCCATCCGGGCGGTTCGGACAGCGATGGAAATGCGCGTCGAATTAAATAAATTACGCAAGGTGTGGCTTGAAGAAGGGCGGTTTGACGGGATTTTCGATATCGGCATCGGCATCCACAGCGGTGATGTTTTCGTCGGGATGATCGGTTCAGTGCAGCGTCTGAATTACACCGTTATCGGTGATGCCGTAAACACTGCCGCACGCCTGCAAGATCAAACAAAGTTCCACGCCTGGCCGATCCTGATCAGCGGGCAGGTATATAATATAGTTAAGGATGAAATCGCAGCAGAGTTTGTGGAAGAGCGATTATTTAAAGGAAAACAGGAACCTATCAGGATATATAAGGTTCTGGGAATAGAGTAGTCCCTGCTTGCAACTTGCCTGAATTAAGAAAGAGGTCGATGATGGCAACCAATTCGCTTATCAACTATAAGAGGAACTCACATGGCTGAAACACAGGCTGGGACGAAAAATGGGTATGTCGAAGGAAATTCCATATCCCCAAACGAACTCCATATTCAATATGGAATCCCAACTGAAGAAATCTCATCCTTCCGAAATCTCATACGAATTTACCCCGAGCGGGAAGTCATCATCAGAGAGGGTGAGCATGAGCACGCCTTATATCTCCTGAGGTTTGGGAATGTGGAGGTCTTCAAAGGCTCGGGCACATCCAGAGAATTAATTGGCGCGATCGAAGCCGTCAATTTTTTTGGCGAGATGAGCATGATCATTGACGAGGCCAGGAGCGCAACTGTCATATCCCGCTCAAGCCATGTGGTGGTTTATAGAATACCCAACCCGAACATCCAAACGATCCTTACCAATCCAAAATGGGCAGAGTTATTGATATCACGCCTGTGTAAAAATCTAGCAAGAAGCCTTGAACAGCAAATGATCGCTTCGGAAAATGTTAAAGAACTGCGGTCAGAACTTGAACAGGTTAGGCGGGAAATGAAAAAACAACAGGAGGAAACCGCCAGAAAAACCCGGCTTACTTTAAACGGGATCCTTCATTTTCAAAATATTGTTCAAAGGACGGCGGTTGTAGGCAGTAAGGGGTGGGCTTATCTAAATACGCTTAACCATGTTGCCCGCACGTTGATCGCGCATTATCTGCCCAATCTGGATGACGCTGAAAAGACTGTGGAAATCAGCGTTATCAAGAACTCCCTGTCAGCGCTCCCGCAAAACGAACAGAACAGGACGATCGACGAACTCAAGCAGTTTTTATAACCGTACTCATAAATTAACGAGAGCAATATTTTTATCGCGAGGAAGCCAACTATGTTTCCATCAAACTTACCCAACGCATCAAAACAATTTTCATCCCTTGATGATGTTCTCAACGCGCTCAAAGGCTTGAAGGATGACCCGCTCGCGAATGCTGGCACGAATATTGTCATCAGCCGTGGAAACCCAAGCGCTAAATTACTACTCATTGGCGAAGCGCCCGGTCCGCAGGAAAACATTCAAGGCAAACCGTTTGTGGGACCGGCGGGTCAACTGCTCGATAAGGTTTTGAAAGCAGGGTCTTTTGACCCGGATAAAGACGTTTATATAACCAACTCCGTATTCCGCATGCCGCCGGGGGAAGACGGCAAATCATTTCGCAAACCGAATGACCAGGAAATTGATTACTACCGTCCATTCGTCTTTGAGATCATCCGGTTGATCGACCCGCTTGTGATCCTGCTGACAGGGAATGTTGCCTGCCAATCCGTGCTTAAAAAGACAGGCATCACCTCCCTGCGCGGACAATGGACTCAGGTCGAAGGTCATTGGTTAATGCCGATCTTTCATCCTTCCTATTTATTAAGAAATCAATCACGCGAACCTGGTTCCCCCAAAGCCATGATGTGGGCCGATATCCGCGAAATCCGCAGGAAGTATGATGAACTGACGCAGGGCAAATCCTCAATGTAAATTTAATATCCGAATGGAGTACAAGTTCTTTTGGTCAACCCCGCAGTTGAGCAGACCTATAAAGTTTCAAACAGAAGCCACCTCTTTACTAAACTGGACAAGCAAATTACTTGTCCAGTTTATATATCCCCGATCCAGATTGACGTTTCATAACATATTATGCTAAACTGAAAGTGCTTTCATTCCTGCTTTCAAGAGAATAGCCTTGCCCAGAAAAAAGAAACCCACCATTTATGATGTTGCCGAAAAATCGGGGATCAGCATTTCAACGATCTCGCGTGTATTGAACACTCCCGAAAAAGTGAATTCTGAAACCCGCGCGCTTGTATTGGACGCGATCGACAAGCTCGGATTCGTTCCAAAAGCCGAAGCGCGTGCCCGCGCATTGAGCAACACCAATCGAATCGGCGTGATCACACCATTCTTCACTGCTCCATCCTTCGTGCAGCGCTTGCGAGGCGTTGCATCCGCGTTGGCAGTATCTAACTATGAACTGGTAATCTTCACAGTTGAGTCGTCTGATCATATACAGGGCTATCTTTCTTCGATCCCATTCACAGGGAATCTTGACGGCCTGATCGTCATGTCCCTGCCCATTCAGAAAAAAGATGCGCAGCGGCTCATTGAACACGGCATCGATACCGTGTTGATCGAATATTCCCACCCTGAACTTAACAGCATTGAAATAGACAATTTTCAGGGCGGCCAAATGGCGGCGCAATACCTGCTGGATAAAGGGCATAAGCGTATCGCATTCATTGGCGACGAAGAGCCCCACGATTTTGAGATCCACCCCGCCGGAATGCGTTTGAAGGGATTTCAAGCCGCAATGAAAAAAGCCCGCATTCAGTCTCCCAATGAATATATCCGATTGTTCGCGAATACCAAGGAACATGCCATGCAGGCAACGCGCGAATTATTAAGTCTTCCCACTCCCCCGACAGCGATTTTTGCCGCCGCCGATATTCAGGCAATTAGCGCCTTGAAAGTGACGCGCGAATTGGGCATAAAAGTGCCGGAGCAGCTGGCTGTGATCGGGTTTGACGATATTGATTCAGCTGAATACCTTGATCTTACAACAGTCCGCCAGCATCTGGATGAGTCAGGCAAGCTGGCAGTTGAAATATTACTCACACATATAGCAGATCCCTCACGCCCTCCTCAACATGTAAATTTACCCCTCAACATCATCGAACGCCAGACAACATAATTTTTTAAGGAAGATATCTTATGCCAATCCACTCATCCGCAACAGGCTGGATTCTTGAAACGCGCAACACCGGCTACGCGCTTGGATTAAATCCAGCAGGTTTGCTTGCACATCGATATTGGGGGGCGCGGCTGCCTTACATCAGCGACTATCCAGCGCCATTTGATCCCATCAAATGGTCTTCTCCTGACGGACCACACCACTTCGTTCCGGAAGAATATCCCGGGTATGCCAACACCAAGTACATCGATCCCTGTCTCAAAGTCACTTATGCCGATGGAACGCGGGATGTGGTTTTGACCTACGAGGATTTTTCCATTACGATCTCTCCCCAACCGGTGCTGGATCTGCGCTTTAAGGATTCCCATTACCCGTTGCAGTTGACTCTCCATTACCGCATCCACGAGGAGTACGACCTCATCGAACGCTGGGCTACGCTCGAAAACCTTGGCGATGATCCGATCCTGATCGAACGCGCCTTCTCCGCCAAGTGGACTTTGCCACCCGGTGACAATTACTCATTGACCCATCTCTATGGGCGGCACATTGATGAATTCCACGTGCAGCGAGAATCGTTGACACCGGGCTTGAAAGTCATCGAAAGCCGCCGCATCATTCCCAGTCACCGCGCCAGCCCGTGGTTTGCGGTTGACCGCATAGCAGGCGAAGAACAAGGTGAAGTCTGGTTCGGCACATTGGCATGGAGCGGCAACTTCAAGATCACCGCCGAGGCAACTGAGTTTGCATCCACCCGCATCAGCATCGGGCTCAATGATTGGGATTTTGCGTGGAAGTTAATGCCGCATCAAATATTCGTCACACCCGCCTCCATTTCCGGGTACACAAAAAATGGTTTGGGCGCGGCCAGCAGGATCTTCCATGACTATGTGCGCAATGAGATCATTCCGCATGGAAAGACGCCGCACAAGATTTTATACAACTCGTGGGAAGCGACCCTCTTCGATGTGGATGAAGCATCTCAATCCAAATTGGCGTACATCGCCGCGCAAATGGGCGTGGAATTATTCGTTATGGATGATGGCTGGTTCCACAACCGCAACCTCGACAATGCCGGTCTTGGTGACTGGTTCCCAGACAAGGTCAAATTCCCGAACGGACTTGGCGGTTTGATAACGAACGTCAACGATCTCGGTATGGACTTTGGTTTATGGGTCGAGCCTGAAATGGTCAACCCCGACAGCGACCTGTACCGCGCCCATCCCGATTGGGTCATTCACTTCCCGACCCGCGCGCGCACCGAAAGCCGCAATCAACTTATTCTTAACATGGCGCGGACAGATGTGCAAAACCACATCATCGAATCGCTCGATAAACTTCTCAGCGAAAACAATATCACCTTCATTAAATGGGACATGAATCGCGGCGTGAGTGAACCCGGCTGGGCAGATGCTCCCGGTGACCAGCGCGAGATCTGGGTACGCTATGTACAAGGCTTGTATCATGTCTGGGACATACTTCGTCAGCGTCATCCCAAAGTTATTTGGCAAAGCTGTGCCAGCGGGGGTGGACGGGCTGATTTTGGCATCCTCAAGTTTGCAGACCAGATATGGACGAGCGATAATACCGAAGCCACCGCGCGCTTAAATATTCAGGAAGGCTATTCGCAATTCCTGCCTGCCAACACCATGGAAGCCTGGGTGACGGATTGGGACAAAGACCTTGTGCCGCTTGAGTTCCGTTTTCACGTCAGCATGTGCGGCTCACTTGGAGTAGGTGGAAACCTGCTTGAGTGGAATCAGTCTGATCGTGAGGCAGCCGCGAAATGCATCAGCTTGTACAAAGAGATTCGTCACATCATTCAGTTTGGCGACCAGTTCCGTTTGATCTCATCTCAAAAGAATGATTACTCGGCAGTGCAATACTTGAGCAAGGACAAAACTGAAGGCGTCCTATTCGCATTCCGCACACACATCCCCGAGCCGTTCAATATTCCCCTGATCCACTTGCGCGGGCTAGACCCCGAAGCGCTTTATTCCATCGAAGGGGTTGAGCAAACCTGGTCTGGTTTAGCCTGGATGGAGGCGGGGTTAAAAGTGGTATTGAATAACCTGCAAAGTAAAATACTACGGATCAAGAGAATTTAGGAATTTACCTCGCAGATATTGACTCCTGCAAACGAGTGTGCTAAACTCTTGATTGAAAGTGCTTTCAAGGTAACACTTTCAAACAAGAGCATATACGGTCGCGACTGGTTTCTTGGAGTGCTCTTTTCCACAAACACAGAGAAACCAGATTTTCTGTTCTTATGTTGTCCATCCATATTCATAACTCATGAGGAGAAAGAAGAAATGAACAAGAAGTCCCTGATTTGGTCCCTGATAAGTCTACTCATTCTGGCTTCCATGGTACTCACCGCTTGCGGTGGGACCGCAACTGAAGCGCCAGCCGCTACCGAAGCAGCTGCTGAAAGTACTATTCCTGCTGGTGATGGCTCGGTCACCATTTTCGGTGGTTACGGTGAAGCTCAGGCCGCTGCTTTCCAACAGGCCCTGACCGAGTTTGGTAAAGCCAACGGAATCGAAATCACCTTTACTTCCCTCGCCACCTTTGACACCGACATTAAGGTGAAGATCGAAGCCGGGCAGGAACCTGACATCGCCATGTGGCCCCAGCCCGGTGGTTTGAAGAACCTCGCTGACATGCTCGTCCCCCTCGATGAGGTTATCGACATCAGCATTCCGCAATCCACCCTGGTCCCTGGTTGGGATACCCTTGCAGTTGTTGACGGCAAGATCTATGGTCTACCCGTTTCCGCGAATATGAAGACTTTGGTCTTCTACAATCCCACAGCTTTCAAAGCCAACGGCTACACCGTGCCTGCCAATGACGCTGAATTGGTTGCACTTGAGGAAAAAATTAAGGCCGACGGCACTGGTTATCCCTGGTGCGCAGGCATCGAGTCCGGCGGAGCCACCGGCTGGCCATTCACTGACTGGGCTGAGCAGTACGTCTTGGATTTCAATGGTCCTGAAGTTTATGCCAAGTGGATTTCCGGTGAAGTTGATTTTGCTTCCCCCGAAGTTGCCAAGGCTGCCGAAGAAGTTTCCAAGCGCTTGCTTGCTGAAGGCCAGGTTAATGGCGGCGGTATCTCAATGGCGACCAACTCCTTCCAGGACACCACTCCTTTGTTCGCCGAAGGGAAGGATAATGGCCAGTGCTTCATGCTGCGCCAGGGTTCCTTTATCACCGCATTCATGCCTGAAGATATTCAAGCTGAAGTCAAGGCTGGCGATTACACTCATCTCGATGTGTTCCCGCTTCCCGCTCCCGAAGGTGCGCAGGCTGGCGTGATCGGTGGTGGTGATATCGCCGCTGTTTTCGACGGCCATGTTGACCAGGATGTTGCCAAGGTTGTCGCCTTCATCTTCAGCCCTGATGTTCTGAAGTACCAGGTTGCCACCGGTGATATCTCCCCACACAAGACCTTCGATCTATCCCTCTATCCGAACGAAATGCAGAGGAAGATCGGTGAAGCCATGGCCAACGCTGCAGTTTTTGGCTTCGATGGTTCCGACCAGATGCCCGCTGAAGTTAACGCTGAATTCTGGGCTGCTGGTACCGACTTCGTTGCAGGCCGCGCTACCTGGGCTGAGGCCGCTGCTCGCATCGACAGCAAGTATCCCTAGTCGCTTCTTAAAGATATAAAATAGTGGCACTGGCTCTCACAAGTCAGTGCCACATCTCTTTTCTTGCTTAACCTAAACTTGGTTATGCGGGTTAGACGCCCGTAGCACTCCCTCAGCTGGTGGTGTTCGGTTAGCTGGCAAACCACGAGATCAAAATAACGGAGATTAAGATATGAGTGACATAATTTTCGGACTCGTTTCCATCGTGATTGGCATCGCTGCCAGTTATGGGCTGTATTGGCTGCTTAACTTCTTGATCTCGCTGCTGCCAAAACGCATTTCCAGCAAGGCAAACTGGCTGGCGTTTTTGACTCCGGCTGCGGTGCTGGTGATTCTAGTATTGATCGTTCCACTACTTCAGACCGTGATTTGGTCCTTTATGGACGATCGAGTGAAACATTGGGTGGGATTCAAAAACTATATTGATCTCTTTACTGATAAGCGCTTCCTCGGCATCCTGCTAAATAATTTCCTATGGGTGCTGGTGGTGCCGGCAATTACTGTGGCGATTGGGACTGCCGTAGCTACCCTGACCAATCAAGTAGGGCCAACTCGCGAAAGGATCTTTAAGTCTTTGATTTTCATGCCCATGGCGATCAGCTTTGTGGCAGCAGCGACCATCTGGTCTTATTTCTATTCCTATGTTCCGCCGGGTCGCCCGGAAGTCGGTATGCTTAATGCGTTGGTGAAGTGGATTGGTTTTGAAGCACAACCCTGGCTTACCATGGATCAGGGACGCTTGAATTCCTTTTTACTCATGGCGGTTGTAGTCTGGCTGCAGGTCGGGTATTCCATGGTGGTCATTTCTGCTGCGATCAAAAATGTGCCCGAGGAAACGATTGAGGCAGCCCAATTAGACGGAGCCTCTGCCTGGCAGGTCTTTGCCGGCGTGGTACTGCCCCAGGTTTGGGGAACGGTGATGTCGGTATTTGTCACTGTCCTGATCCTTGTCATGAAAGTCTTCGATATCGTGCTTTCCATGACCCGTGGGAACTTCACCACCAGTGTTCTGGCATTTGAATGGTACAAGCAATTCTTCGAGAACTCCAATATTGGTCCTGCTTCTGCGGTGGTGACGGTATTGGTCTTGTTGATCGGTCCGTTGATGTATCTGCAAATTAAGACAGTACAACAGCAGGAGGCACTGCGATGAATAAAGTTGCGCACCTACTTAGAAGGATGAATCTGGGCAGTACCATAATGTTGATCATTCTGGTTGCTCTTTGGTCAACCCCCACAGTCGGTCTGCTCATCACATCTTTGCGGCCGCGTTCGATGGCAGAGATCTCGCCTTGGTGGGAAGCCCTGCTAAATCCGATTGGTACGGCTTGGACACTGGATGCCTACCAGAATTCGCTTGCGGGTGGAATGCTGTCTTCTCTAATAAACACCATCTCGGTTAGCGTGCCTGCGACCATCCTTCCGCTCATGATCGCGGCAAATGCCGCGTATGCATTTACCTTCTTGAAATTCAAGGGCAAGGAGTTTTTCTTTGCAACCCTGGTGGCATTGATGGTTATCCCGGTACAGTCTTCGTTGATCCCGGTACTCCGGGGAATGGTCTGGATACAGCGCACATTTGATGTTCAGCTCACTGGAACTTACGTCAGTGCCTGGTTGGTACACAGCGCTTTTGCGATGCCGTTGGCAATCTACACCTTGCGCAATTTTATGATGACACTGCCTATTTCCCTGATCGAAGCTGCCAAGGTGGACGGCGCCAGCTACTACCAGATCTTCTGGAAACTGGTGCTGCCGATGTCTGCTCCTGCGATCGCTTCCTTTGCGATCTTCCAGTTCCTGTGGGTTTGGAATGACTACCTGATCGCCTTCATCTTCGTCGGGGAACAGAAATCAGTCATGACCTACCAATTGTTGAGGCTGCTGGGTCAATACGGAGAGGGCTGGCAGGATGTAGCCGCTGGCTCCTTTATTTCCCTGGTTGTTCCGCTCATTGTGTTCTTCAGTTTGCAACGCTTCATCGTTCGCGGACTGCTTGCAGGCTCAGTCAAAGGATAACTTTCCAAAAGGGATAAAGTGGACTGGTTGCCCAGTCCACTTTCTATATATGAACAACAACCTCTGGTATAAGAACGCAGTCTTTTATGAAATATCCGTCCGCGCCTTCAAGGACAGCAATGGCGACGGTCACGGAGATCTGCGCGGGTTGACCGAGAAACTCGATTACCTGCAAACCCTCGGCGTGGATTGCATTTGGATCATGCCAATCTACCCATCCCCTTTGCGCGATGACGGCTATGATATTGCAGACTATTACAGCGTAGACTCCATCTACGGATCGCTGGACCAGCTCAAAGACCTGATCGAAGCGGCGCATCAACGCGGTATCCGCATCATCATGGACCTGGTGCTGAATCATACATCTGACGAACATCCCTGGTTCCAGGCATCGCGCTCAGACCGCAGCTCGCCTTATCGTGATTATTATGTGTGGAATGATGACGATAAAAAATACGCAGATGTACGCATCATCTTTAGCGACGTGGAAAAATCCAATTGGACATGGGATGAAAAAGCGGGTCAATACTTCTGGCATCGCTTTTATTCAACCCAGCCGGACCTGAACTTCGATAACCCAAAAGTGCGGGATGAAATGCTGAATGTTATGCGCTTTTGGCTAACCCTGGGGATTGACGGCTTTCGTGTGGATGCGCCGACCTATCTCTTTGAACGCGAAGGGACGAATTGTGAAAGCCTGCCCGAAACTCACGCCTATCTAAAACGCATTCGCAGCATGATGGATGCGGAATTTCCCGGCGCGATCATGCTTGCGGAGAGTAACCAATGGCCGGGCGAGCTGGCCCGATATTTCGACGCCGGCGATGAATTTCACATGGCATTCCACTTCCCGCTGATGCCGCGTATGTATCTCGCGCTGGCGCAGGGTGATGCGAGCGCGATCATCAATATCTTAAAAGAAACCCCCGCGATTCCCGAGTCTTGTCAATGGATGCTCTTTTTGCGAAATCATGATGAACTTTCGCTGGAGATGGTGACAGAAAATGAACGAGAGTTCATGTGGCGGGAATATGCGCCAGAACCGCAGATGATCCTTAACCTGGGTATCCGCCGCAGGCTGGCGCCGATCATGCGCAACGACCGCCGCAAGATCGAAGTAATCAACTCGCTGCTTTTCACCCTGCCTGGTTCTCCCATCCTTTATTATGGCGATGAGATCGGCATGGGCGACAACCTCAACCTGCCCGACCGCAACGGAGTCCGCACGCCCATGCAATGGGATAATTCTCCAAATGCGGGTTTTTCAACGGGCAAGCCTTTCTCGGAACTTGTCAAAGGAGACCTGGGATATCAACAGGTAAATGTTGCCAGCCAGTTGAATGATCCTAGTTCGTTGTTCCAATGTATTAAAAGAATGATCGCCATTCGCAAAGAGCATGCCGCCTTTGGCAGCGGCGGCATGGAATGGATCGATATGGGCATCCCGTCTGTGGCGGCGTTTCTTCGTAGATATCAGGATGATACGATTCTAGTCATCAACAACCTCGCCTCTTTTGCAGAGACAATTCAGATTCCAGAGGAATATCAAACAAACTATCTGAACTTGCTTGGCGGAGATTCACAAACACTTACCGCACAGGTTACCCTTCAACCTTATTCCTATATATGGCTGGAACAATTGAAATGACCGAACCCACGGCAAGAAATGATGTACTTCAAAACCAGAACATGCATGATATGTATCGTCCAGAATATCATTTTACGCCGCCTTCCAATTGGATGAACGATCCCAATGGAATGGTATTCTTCGAAGGTGAATATCATCTTTTTTACCAGTACAATCCCAAAGCAACGGTTTGGGGGCCAATGCACTGGGGACACGCCGTTAGCAAAGATCTAATTAATTGGCAGCATCTCCCCATCGCGCTGCATCCCGATGAGCAAGGAATGATCTTCTCAGGAAGCGCCGTGGTGGATTGGAATAACAGCGCAGGCTTCGGCGAAAAGGCACTGGTCGCGATCTTTACATACAACAAGGATCACCTGGAAACTCAAAATCTTGCTTTCAGTACAGATAAGGCCCGCACATGGACGAAGTATGCGGGCAACCCTGTTATTGCCCACCCTGGGAACTTGAATGATTTTCGCGACCCCAAAGTTTTTTGGCACGAGGATCATTGGGTGATGTGTCTCGCGGCAGGTGATACGATCCTTTTTTACACATCCACCGATCTAAAACAATGGGAACAAAGCGGAAGTTTTGGCGGCGGATATGGATCTACAAATGGCGTATGGGAAACTCCAGACTTGTTCAAGATCCCCCTGGATGACGGTTCTGACTCACGCTGGGTGTTGACCGTTGGAGTTGGGAATGGCGGTCCCGCTGGAGGATCCGGGACACAGTATTTCATCGGTGACTTTGACGGCCAAAGATTTGTTTCTGAAAATCCCAGAGAAGTTATTCTCTGGGCAGATCATGGCGCTGACTATTACGCTCCGCAATCCTGGAACGACGAACCCAATTCACGCCGCATCATGATCGGATGGATGAGCAACTGGCAATACGCCAAAGTTATTCCCACGTCCACATGGCGCGGAGTCTTTAGTATTCCGCGCGAGTTATCACTGACCCAAACAACGAACGGTATTCGACTTGCCCACAAGCCGGTACGCGAATTAGAAAAATTACGAAATATACATTACCACTGGCGGCCAACCGCCATTCAGCCTGGCTTGAATTTACTTGACGGGCTTCAAGGGAAAGCTCTGGAGATCGCGGCTGAGTTTCAAATCGCCAAAGATGTGAATTGCTTTGGATTCTGCGTTCGTGTCGGCATGGATGAACGCACGATCATAAGCTATAGGGTAAAAGAAAAAACACTACAGCTGGATCGCACTCTCTCGGGCAAAGTGGAGTTCGCAGATGCCTTTGCCGCAGTCCATTCTGTCGAGTTGCAGCCTGTAGATAATATGATCAGCCTGCATATATTTGTAGATTCTTCATCCATTGAAGTTTTCGCCAATCATGGACTTGCCGTACTAACAGACTGCATATTCCCATCCGATCAAAGCCAGGGATTGGAATTATTTACAGAAGGCGGGCAGGTCATTTTAAACTCGCTGGATATATATCAACTTGACCCGGCAAAATTCCATAATTAACATAAATTACCAACGCTGGATAAAACATATGCAAAATAAGACACAACCACTCTATGGCGGGATCGAAGGCGGCGGAACAAAATTTGTTTGCGCGGTCGGTACGGGTCCGAACGACATCCGCGCATCGGCGAATTTCCCAACAACTACTCCGCAAGAGACCATGGCTCAGGCCGTGGAATTCTTCAAACAGCAGGAAGTTGTCCATGGCAAACTCTCCTCGATCGGATTTGGCTGTTTCGGTCCGCTTGACCCGAATCCTGATTCAAAAACCTATGGATATATTCTGCCCACTCCGAAACCCGGCTGGACGAATGCTAATGTAGTAGGGATGGTTCAGTCCAGTTTTGATATCCCGATCGCGTTCGATACCGATGTGAACGCGGCCGCGCTCGGCGAATGGCAGTGGGGTCAGGGACAAGGGTTGAATACCTTCATTTACCTCACCATAGGAACCGGCGTTGGTGGCGGCGCATACGTCGAGGGCAAATTACTGCACGGACTGCTCCATCCAGAAATGGGGCACATTCCGCTGCCTCACGATACAACCAAAGATCCATTTGTAGGCGCGTGCCCTTTCCATGGCGATTGCTTTGAAGGACTCGCATCCGGGGTCGCCATCGAAAAACGCTGGGGACAGCGCGGCGGAACACTCCCGCCAGAGCACGCTGCGTGGGAACTCGAAGCCGAATATATAGCGCGCGCCCTCGCCTCTTATTCCTACGTCATTTCTCCTGAACGCATCATCATCGGCGGAGGGGTGGGGCAGCTGCCTCACCTGCTCCCGAAAATTCAACAGCGCACACAACAACTTATCAACGGTTATATCAAGTCACCTGCCATTCTGGAAAATATAGAAACCTATATTACCAACCCAGGCCTTGGCAATCGTTCAGGCGTACTCGGCGCATTCGCGCTTGCAGGACAAATAAATTCCAAATAATTAAAGCGAGCAAACATCATGCTGGAAAAAGAATCACAAAGAACCCTAAAACGCATTCTCCCGCGTCTTGAAGAACGGTTGAAGAAACAGATCAAGGCTGACCCGCAAGGCTGGCGGGTCTTTTCATCACGCCTGCAGCAGAATTTTTCAAGGCTCTTCAAGTTATATTTTGATATTTACCATAAAAACTATGATTTCTTCTTCCACATCGAAGACCTGCTCATGGCACTTGCGAATTCATGGTTCAACCGTCCGCTTGACCTGCGTGAATTGGATAATGCGCGGGAGAAGAATCCACTCTGGTTCCAGTCGAACCAGATGCTGGGCGGGATCTGCTACGTGGACCTTTTTGCCAATGATCTCGAAAGCGTGAAATCAAAGATCCCATATTTCAAGGAACTCGGCCTGACCTATCTGCACCTTATGCCGCTTTTCAAAGCCCCAGCAGGTGAGAACGATGGCGGCTACGCGGTCAGTAGTTATCGCGAGGTCCATCCCCCGCTTGGCACGATGGAACAGCTTGCCTCGCTCGCTTGTGAATTCCGCAAAGCAGGTATCAGCCTCGTCGTAGACCTGGTCTTCAATCACACATCGGATGAACATCTTTGGGCGGAGCGCGCCAAAGATGGCGATGATGAGTATTCGGAGTTCTATCACATCTACCCGAACCGTGAGATGCCCGACCTGTATGAGCAAAATCTCAGGGAGATATTCCCTGACGAACACGCGGGAGCATTTACATTTTTCCCGAACCTGTTCAAAGAGGGCGGCTGGGTGTGGACAACCTTCCATTCCTATCAATGGGATTTGAACTACTCCAATCCCGCTGTCTTTAACCGCATGGCAGAGGAAATGCTTTTCCTGGCAAATCAAGGTGTGGAAGTATTACGCCTCGATGCTGTTGCTTTCATCTGGAAGCAAATGGGCACAAGCTGTGAGAACCTGCCTGAAGCGCACACTTTGATCCAGGCATTCAACGCTGTGGCGAAGATCGCAGCCCCTGCACTGCTTTTCAAATCCGAAGCCATCGTGCATCCTGACGATGTGGTGAAATACATCTCGCCAGAGGAATGTCAGCTTTCATATAACCCGCTGACCATGGCGCTCTTGTGGAACTCACTCGCCACGCGCAAAGTACGCTTACTTTCGCAGGCGCTGGCTACCCGATTTAAGATAAATTCTGGAACCGCGTGGGTTAACTATGTGCGAGTCCACGACGACATCGGCTGGACATTTTCGGATGAAGACGCCGCCTTGCTCGGTATGAATGGCAACGATCATCGCCGCTTCCTGAATGAGTTCTATCGCGGCAGACATAAAGGCAGTTTCGCGCGCGGACTCCCCTTTCAGGAAAATCCGCTTAACGGCGATTGCCGCATCAGCGGAACTTGCGCATCTTTGGCGGGGCTTGAAAAGGCGGTATATGAAGAAGGTGAAAAGGAAGTGGAGCTTGCCATCCGCCGCATCCACTTGTTATATGGAGTTGTGATCACCATTGGCGGCATCCCGCTAATCTATCTTGGCGACGAGGTCGGCACACTTAACGATTACTCCTACCGTGACGACCCTGCCCATGAACGGGACAGCCGCTGGGTGCATCGTCCGCGAACAGATTGGGAGAAGTATGCCAAACGAAACGACTCGAAAACCATCGAGGGAAGAGTCTTCCAAGGCTTGAAAACGCTGATCGAATTACGGAAACATCATTCAGCGTTCGCGGGCGGCGAGCTGGAGATCCTCCCGACCGAAAACGAACATGTCCTCGGTTTCATGCGGACTCACGCAGGGAAACGGGCTGTGGTCTTCGCGAATTTTTCCGAAGACCCGCAAAATATCCATAAGCGTGTTTTTGAACAATACTCAGTTTATTCAAAACAACAATTACATGGGATAAGCAGCGTATCACCTCAGACCGAAGTCACCATCGAACCTTTGGATCTTCTGATTTTTGGATGACCGACCACAGATGAAAAGAGATCATGCAGTCCCTCAAGTATTGAGGGACTGCATTTTTAATTCATTAACAATTACAGCCCGGCTTTTGTGGTAAAGTTTGCACTTATACCCATACAGGAGCATCCCATGGAACAAAAAGCAGGTGCACAGATCGGTAAACGAGCGTTCATTCAATCGCTCGTTATTTTATTTGTCTTGATGATGGTCGCAGGGATTCTGACTTTGGTCGTTCCCGCAGGACAGTACACCCGTATTGAAGTGGATGGGCGCGAAACCATTGACCCCGCATCCTTTCAACTTGTCGCGCACCCGGATTATCCCATCTGGCGCTGGTTCATTGCTCCGTTTGAAGTCCTCGGCAGTTCCAGCGGATTGACCGTCATTGTCATCATCATTGTTCTGTTCTTTGCGGGCGGCGCATTTGCCGTGATGGACAAGACCGGTACTCTGCGCGCCTTCATTGGCAGCATCGTACGCAAATTCAGCGGGCGCAAGTACACCCTGCTGTGGATGGTTTCGCTGGCATTCATGTTCCTCGGCGCGACACTCGGCACATTTGAAGAAGTTGTTTTGCTTGTGCCTGTGATGATCGCCCTTTCCTATTCCCTTGGCTGGGATGCGCTGGTCGGTCTCGGCATGTCCATCCTCGCCACCAACATGGGTTTCTCAGCTGCCATTTCGAACCCATACACGCTCGGTGTGGCGCAGCAGCTTGCGGGTTTGCCGCTTTTCTCCGGGGCGTGGCTTCGTATCATTATCTTTATCGTTATTTATTTTATATTTGGCTTTTTCCTTTCCGCCTATGCGCGCAAAATCGACAAAGACCCGAAGTCATCTCTGGTGCATGGCGAAGATAATGCTGAACGCGAGAAATACAAGGAAATGGATACAGACCTTATTGCCGAAGACCCGAAACAAAATCGCGCCATCAGTTTCTTCGGTTTCTTTCTGCTCTTTATTTTCGCAGTCATGCTGATGGGTCCCTTTGTACCCGCCATTTCAGATTACTCCCTGCCCATCGTCGGCATCCTCTTTCTCATCGGCGGACTGGGCGCGGGTTTCATCTCAGGCGCAGGCGGCAAAAAAGTATGGCAGGGACTGGTCGAAGGCTGGGGCGGACTCGCCCCCTCCGTCCCGCTGATCCTCATGGCAGCCAGCATCCGCTTCATTATCGACAGCGGCGGCGTCACCGACACCATCCTGCATGCCGCGGCGGAACCGTTCCAAAAACTTGGCGCTTTCCCCGGCGCGCTCGTGGTTTACGTCCTCGCCCTCGGTATCGAATTCTTCATCGCCTCAGGCTCAGCCAAAGCCTTCCTGATGATGCCGATCGTCCTGCCGCTTGCCGACCTGATCGGCGTCACCCGCCAAACCGCCGTGCTCGCCTATATCTTCGGCGACGGCTTCTCCAACCTCGCCTACCCTACCAACCCCGTCCTGCTTATCAGTCTCGGTCTGACAGTCGTCAGTTATCCCAAATGGCTGCGCTGGACAGCCAAACTTTGGCTGTGGGTCATCATCGCCACCGTTGCATTTTTGGGGATCGCTGTAGCGATCGGATTTGGACCTTTCTAATGGACACACTCTTCCCTGAATCATACGAAGCCTCACGCGCGCGTTTCATCCATGACTTTGAACTGCTTCGCCGCCAATGGGCGGATTCACGCCTTGAGTCTTATCCGCTAAAAAGCGACCCTTCCCTGAGCATTGACTACGCCTGGGCGGAACCGCGCAAAAAGGAAAATCTCATCGTCATCTCGACCGGCTTGCATGGCATTGAAGGCTATGTGGGTTCGGTCATGCTTAAAACTTTCATGGATGAATTTGCGCCGAGACTTAACGCAGAGAACACAGGTTTGCTGCTTGTCCACGCGGTCAATCCGTTTGGCATGAAGAACCGCCGCCGCTACAACGAGAACAATGCGGACCTGAACCGCAACTTCATCTGGGATGAAAACTTCGACCCGCAGATCAACCCCGATTATGAGCCATTGACTCCCCTGTTAAATCCTGCGCGCCCCATTACGAATCTATTTGCAAGTGATATCGCCTTTATATCACGCTTGGTTTCGCGCATCGTTCGGCTCGGCATCCTGCGCATTCGACAGGGCATGTTAAGCGGACAATATCGCCATCCGCGCGGCGTGCAGTTCGGCGGACAGTCCACGCAGGAGAGCACGCAGGTGATGCGCGGACTTTTTCAGCGCGCATTTGACGAATATGAACAGGTCATTCATCTCGACATGCACACGGGGTACGGTCCGCGCTATCAGATGAGCTTCGTCAACTCGACTCGCGAACCAGCCTCAAGCCAGGAATTGACGCGGCGCTTTAAGTATCCGCAGATCGTAGCCGCCACCCCGTCCGATTTCTACACTGTCAGCGGCGACATCACCGAATATTTCTATCAACTGCGCGACGAAAAATATCCATCCAAAAAATTATTCGCCACCTGTTTTGAATTCGGCACATTCGGGGCATCCCTCCCGATGCAGATCCGCAGTATGCGCGCCACCATTTTGGAAAACCGTTTATTTCAATACAGCGCAAGCTCAGAGTCGCTCCACAGCAGGGTGAGAAAAGAATACGAAGAGTTGTTCTTCCCCGCTGAAGCCAAATGGCGCGAAAAAGCCATCGCCGATTGCAGGCAAGCCTTTGAAGGAGTCTTCAACGCGTACGGCGTTTTTCACAGGTAACAAGTTTTGAATAGCAAGCCTTCTGAGTTTTCAAGAACTCGGAAGGCTTTTTTATTAGCACTTGTCTGTTTGTCTTTGGGGAAGTAAACTTTCTCTACATGATCAGCCATCCGTTTCCATCCGTGAGTCCGCTATGAAGTCCTCCCCCCGCAGTTGTCAAAACAGCGCGCCATTCAACCCTGGCTGGACGAAGGTATAATTAGCTTATGAACCGCGATTTGACCTCAAATCTCAAAATAGACCGCAAAGCCTTTTCAGTTGTATCCCTTACTGACGACTCAGGTGAAAAGGCTTATTGGCTTGCAAGAACACCACAAGAGCGCCTGCAACAGGTGGAAATCCTCCGAAGGATCAACTATGGAACTAAATCTGCCGCTCGACTTCAAAGAGTTCTTGAAATTACTGAACGAGAAAGGCGTTAGATACCTGCTCATCGGGGGATATGCGGTTGGGTATCATGGCTATCCACGCGCCACTGGTGATATGGATGTATGGATCGCCATTCATCCTGATAATGCGCAAAAGATGGTCGCAGTTTTGAAAGATTTTGGTTTTGACCATCCAGACCTTTTTTGCAACAAACCTTCCTGGCCAAAAAATAACTCTTGCCCACTTCCACTGGGGGAAGTAAACTAACCTTCAAACTTGAAACCTTTAACCTGACACTTGACACCGAATCACTGGAGCCCTCCCATGCAACTCAAAGGAATATACGCCCCCATCGTCACCCCCTTCAACGCGGATGAAAGCATCAACTACCCCGTCCTTGAACAACTGATCGAATACCTGATCGCCAACAAGATCGCAGGGCTTGTCCCAGGCGGCACGACGGGCGAAGTCTACGCCTTCACCGAAGCCGAACGGCTGGAGATTTTCAAATTCACCAAAGAGAAAGTCAACGGGCGGGTCACGCTCATTGCAGGCACCAACTCTGGCGCCACGCGCGACGTTGTCCGCTACTCGCAGATCGCCGAGGGCATGGGCTACGACGCGCTCATGGTCGCCGTCCCGCCGTATTCACGTCCCAACCAGCGCGAACTGCTCGCGCATTACGAAGCCGTCGCCAAAGCCGTCAAAATTCCCATCGTGCTCTACAACTTCCCCTGGCGCGCGGGCACCGAAGTCAGCTACGAAGTGATGGACGGTCTGACCAAATACGATCACATCATCGGCATCAAAGAAGCCAGCGGCGACATGTCCCGCGTCTACGAGTTCCGCCTGCGCTACGGCGACCGCTATCAAATGATCTGCGGCTCCGACGATCAGGCGCTCGACTACTTCCTGTGGGGCACCACCGCATGGATCGGCGGCGCCGCCTCCTGCGCTCCGCTTGAGCATCACAACGTTCTCGAAGCCGCGCTCGCCAACGACTTTGTCACAGCCTGCCAGCACATGGACAAGCTACTCCCGCTCCTCCGCAACATGGAAAGCGGCAGCTACACCCAAAAGGTCAAAGTCGGCTGCGAACTGCGCGGCATCCCCGTTGGCAATCCACGCCAGCCGTTGCTGCCCCTGTCCGCTGAAGACCGCGCGGAATTTGAGAAGATATTCAAAACAATCTTTAACCCGTGGTTGAGTAGCGCGAAGGTATCAAACCACCGTTAAAAAGCCTCTGTTTACTGGTGGCTCACTTCGTGGTGAAAAAATGATTCGTATCCCTTTCTTGGACTCACACACGGGCGGAGAGCCTACCCGCCTCATCACCTCGCTTCCCTTCGACCTCGGAACTGGTTCCGTTGCTGACAAATTATCCATGCTGAAAAAGGATCACGACGACCTGCGCCGCACCGTCCTGCTCGAACCCCGCGGCTCAGACGTGCTCGTTGGCGCGTACCTCGTCCCGCCCGCCGACCCGACCTGTCAATTCGGAGTCATCTACTTCAACAACGTCGGCTACCTCGGCATGTGCGGACACGGCACCATTGGCTTAATTGCATCGCTTGCTTATTTGGAAAAAGTCCAGCCTGGCGTGATTCGGGTGAAACCCCCTGGGTGTGGAGCACCTCCCGCGTTGGAGGTTGTGGAGCGACGCAACTCTCCACAAGAATGGGAAGCGGGCGCCTGAACGACATATCCCAATAAAGTCTCCGTCAAAAACATCCCCGCCTACCGCCACTTGACTCATGTCCCTGTCACCGTTGACGGCAAAACCATCCACGGCGATGTGGCGTGGGGCGGCAACTGGTTCTTCCTCTGCCACGACCACGGACTTGAAGTCAACATGCAAAACCTCGAAGCGCTGACCGATTTCTCGTGGCGAGTCCGCGAGCAGTTCACCGCCAACGGCATCACAGGCGCAAACGGCGCGGAAGTTGACCACGTCGAGTTATTCGCATCCACACCCGATGCGGACAGCAAAAGTTTTGTCCTCTGCCCAGGCAAAGCCTACGACCGCTCTCCCTGCGGAACAGGCACCAGCGCAAAACTCGCTTGTTTATATGGCGATGGAAAATTGCAAGTGGGTCAAATCTGGAAACAGCAAAGCGTCGTCGGCAGTATCTTTGAAGGCAGCGTGCAATTGGATGGAGAAAATATTATCCCAACCATCACAGGCGAAGCGTGGGTAATGGCAGAAGGCACGATTTTGGTGGATGAGCGCGACCCATTTGGCACAGGCATATAATTAAATCCATGCATGGCATTGACGATGAAACCCTGACATTTCTTTTGAAACACGGTCACCTGGACCAGCAGGAATTATTGAAGCGCGGCATTCATTCTTACCAGCCGCTCAAATATGCTGATGTGGTGGATCATCTCGCGAGAATATTGCAAACAGAAAAATGGTTCCCGCGTTATTGGGAACCTGAGTCAGCAGGTGAAGCAATTTATGAAATGATCATTGTCGAAAGGAAACTGCCGTTTCTCTTCATCTGTCATGTACAGCGGCATTCGCCATTAGATCCAACCTTGCTTGATGGAAAGGAAGCGCAGAATATTCTTCTCTGCCAGATCGGTTGCGCGTTTTTACTTGAAATATGATTTCGGGCTTCCAGGCAATCTCGACGGCTGGAAAGTCATTCCCTGAGAGGAAATTATAATGACCACAAAATCGGACGTACTCATCATCGGCGGCGGACCTGTGGGTTTAAGCTGCGCGTATTACCTTTTGAAATCTGGAAGAAAAGTTACTCTGCTCGATGCCAAAGAGATCGGCAAAGGCAGCGGCTCGGGCAACGCGGGGCATATCGTGCCGAGTCACATCATTCCGCTGGCTGCGCCTGGGGTGGTGACCTCCGCTCTCAAATGGATGCTCGACCCCGCGCACAGTCCCTTTGGGATGAAGGTCAGCCTCGACCCAAACTATATTTTATGGCTCTTAAAGTTTGTGTTGGCATGTAATGATGGAAATGTGCAACGCAGCATCAAACCCTTGAATGATCTCGGTCAATTGAGCGCGAAGAATTTCGCGCAAATAATTGCTGAAGAAAAATTCGATTGCTCGTATCAGGAAAAAGGCTTGCTCTTTTTATACAAAACCGAAAAAGCCTTCCACGATGGACGTCACGAAGGCGAATTCATGCAAAAGCATGGAATTCCCGTCAGCGTGTACGACAAAGCGAAAATTCATGAAGTGGAACCTGCCGCATTGGACGATATCATCGGCGGTGTGCATTTCACAGGGGACTCACATCTCAACCCTGCGGTATTTCTCAAACTGTTAAGTGACCGAGTCCGCGCGATGGGTGCCGAAATGTTGGAGAACACGCCTGTTACGGGATTTGAATCAGCGGGGGGAAAGGTCAAAGTTGTAAGAACAAGCGCGGGGGCGTTTGAAGCGGAGCACGTCATCCTCGCTGCGGGTGCATTATCTTCGTCCGTTGCGCGTGATCTCAAACTGAATATCCCCATCCAGCCCGCGCGCGGATACAGCATGACCATGTCCGCGACAAAGACGATGCCAAGCCACGCGTTGATTCTCGGTGAAAGAAGAATCGCGGTTTCGCCGATGGGCGGAATTCTGCGCTTCACAGGCCGACTCGAAGTGGGCAATTACAGCATGGAACCGAATCCTGTTTGGCTTGAGCGCATCGAAAATTCCGCGCGTGAATATTTGCGTTTGGATGAAAAACTGGACGTGAAAGAAACCTGGGCGGGATTACGCCCCACCACACCTGATGGAATGCCCATCATCGGGCGTTCTCCAAAGCACAACAATTTGATCTTTGCCACAGGCCATGCCATGCTCGGGCTGTCGCTGGGACCCGGGACAGGTCAGGTTGTGGCTGAGTTGATCAATGGGAAAGAAACTGCGTTCGATCTGCGTCCATTAAGCCTGGAAAGGTTTTAGTTGAAAACTTCTTGAATTCCTCCCTCATCTTTATCTTCATCACCATCTTCGTGGACATGCTCGGCTATGGCATCATGCTGCCCTTGCTGCCGTTTTACGTGCAAGCACAGAGCGGAGGCGCGGCCATTGCGGGCGCGCTGAGTTCGCTGTATGCATCCGCGCAATTGTTTGCGGGACCCGTCCTCGGTGCGCTTTCTGACCGTTACGGGCGCAGACCTGTTCTGCTGGTATGCTTGCTCGGCACATCCTTTGGCTATCTAATGCTCGGGATGGCCGATTCGCTTCCACTCATTTTTTTTGCCGTATTAATTGATGGATTAACAGGCGGAAACCTCACCACCGCCTATGCCTATATCGCGGACGTGACCACCACCGAGAATCGCGCGCGCGGCATGGGCATGGTCGGCGCGGCCTTTGGGCTGGGTCTCATGGCTGGCCCCGCGCTGGGCGGGTTATTAAGCCCTTATGGTTTATATGTCCCTGCTTTTACGGCTTCTGCGATTGCGTTGAGCAATGTCATCTTTGGATATTTTGTTTTGCCCGAATCCCTTCTGCTTGAACGACGAGAGACCAAACCTATTTTTAATTTGGCTCATCTTGGACGGCAATTCACAAGTCTCTTCAAACAGGAAAATATCAAAAAATTCCTGGTCGCAATGTTTTTGTTAAATCTCGCCTTCGCTGGTCTGCAATCCAACTTCCCGCTTTATTCAAACTTCCGCTTTCATTGGACACCGACCCAAAACAGCTTCTTCTATCTTTATGTTGGCATTTGCGCCGTCTTCATTCAGGGATTTTTATTCGGCAAACTGCAGCCGATCTTCGGTGAACGCAAACTTACACTCGTCGGCCTCACGCTCATGGCAATCGGTTTGGCGGGCATGGCGCTCGCGCCCGTCAGTTGGGCGCTCTATCCCGCCGTCACCATCGTCGCGCTCGGCACGGGCATGAGCATTCCCTCGCTCACTGCCCTCGTCTCCCTGCGAGTCTCTGAAAGCGAACAGGGCCGTTTGATGGGCGGTACGCAAACATTGCTCAGCCTCACCAACATCTTCGGCCCCGTCATCGCGGGCATTTCATTTGAAGTGATCGCCTTCTCCGCGCCGTACTGGCTGGGAAGTCTGCTCGCTATTTTTGCTTTGATGGTTGCATATACGTCATTGCGAGAAGGGCATTAGATTAGCCCGACGACACTTGCGTCGCAAAGAACAAGAACGCTCCTCGCAACGACATTACACGATATCACGCATCACCCTCACCGCAGCCTGAATCCCGTTTTCTGCATTCAATCTTGCGCTGACGGTTTTTGCCTTCGCGCGCATGTCGCTGTTGTGTAGAGATTCTTGAATTGCATTCGCAAGTTTTTCCGCGGACAACCCCCGCTGCGGAATCGGTTTGGGTCCGACTCCAATCTTATAAATCCGCTCGCCCCAGAAGAATTGATCAATTGCCAACGGCATCGTAATGGTGGGAATCCCCGCATGCAAACTGGCAGACGTTGTCCCTGCCCCGCCGTGATGCACAGCAACTTTCACACGCGAATACAACCAATCATGCGGAGCGTATTCGACGGGGAAGATATTCTTCGATTTTATTTCTCGATGCCATTTGGCAGGGAGGGTCAACACGGCTTGAGCGTTGGCGATATTTAATGCTTCTTCGAGCATGGACAAATATCCCTGCGTGCCAGGACTGCCAAATCCAATGGCGATTGGGTTCGGCGATGAGTCAATAAAATTCTGGAGTTGAGCAGCTTGCTGCTCATGCTTTCGGACAGCAAGCTGTCCGACTCCAGAGTGCGCCAATACCCTGTAATAACCTGCTTCTCATTCCAATCGTGCGGACGGGGAACGATCTGTTCGCTGAATCCATTCAACGTGAGAGGTTGGCGGGGAAATGCCTGAAGCGAAGGATCTGTCCATTGGGCAGGCGGCAGGCCAAAGTCCGCGTGACGCGCGTGGTTGATCTCTGAGCGCCATGAAAGCCACAGGGCTTGAGTCACAGCCCAATGCGAGAACCAATTTCCGATCCCAAAAAGCGAAAAACGAAAAGGTAAAAGCGTGGATGGAAAATTGCGGGTGGGCGCGAGCGGCTGCAATACTGCGCGGACAGCAGGGATGCGCAAGCCTTCGGCGATGTGCGCGCCCCAAATCGTGGGCAGGCCGTGGATGAGAACATCCGAACCGCGGCAGGCTTCGGCGGCGGTGTGCAACATGCGCGCATACAGCGGACGCGCCTTGCGCAGAAAGTTTTGTGTTGCGCGAATGGAACGGATGGGATTCGTGCCGATGGTGAAGGGCGTGAAGTCGCCCTGCTCGATCATTAAATCTGTGGGGTTGCCTTCGAAGGGCGCGAAGGTTAGGGGCGGGGTGACCCCGCCCCTACCTTGAATGAGATTCGCAAACCCAACAGGCGCGGCAATGCGGACGTTAAATCCCGCGTCGCGCAAGCCGAGGCCGAGCGCAATATACGGAACCACATCGCCGCGCGTGCCGCTGGTGAGGAGTGTGATGGTCTTAGGCATTTATTACTCTGGTGGTCAGTGTTCAGCCGCTTGCGGAACGTATCGGACCCATGTAGTGTTGCAACTTGGTTCTGACGGGCAGAAAACCACTCGCCCTACTCGACCACCAGAGGGTAGATGAAACTATATTTTTTCAAATACCAAAAACCGATATTCAACAATTCCCATATGCAGACATTGCTGTAAAGCCATGCTCCCCAGCATGGACGGCAGGATCGCGTGTTTGATCGGCAGAAGATTTCCAATAAAAAGAATCGCGCGTGCAAGAAGATCGGGCAGGTTGCGTAAACGTAAATGCGGCGTGAGTTCATCGTTCCTAACCAAACGCAGATTATATTTTTCCGCCCATGCGGTTACCTGCTCCACCGTCCGAACACCTGGAACGTACCAGCCATCGATGTAGGCCTTTAGCCATTTGGATTCATTTTGCGAGAGGGAACGCGTTGTTTGATAATCATCCACAAGAATAAGTTTCCCTCCGCTGCGTAATAAACGGCTTGCCTCGCGGATATATTTTTCAGGCTCCACTGCATGGCAGGCTGCCTCGACTGAATGAACAGCGTCCAGATCACCCGCGAGCGGCACGGAAGTAAAGTTACCTTCGGCAAATAGGATTTGATCTTGCAGATTTAATTGTTCGGCTGAACCGCGCGCCAGTTTTGCCTGCACAGGGCTGAGGGTCAGACCGAGCGCGGGCGCGGGGTTTTGCAAACGCGGGTAAATATAGAACAGACTCGCGCCAACTCCGCAGCCGAGGTCTGCAATTTTTGCATTTTGTTTAACAACCGATTCAATCTCGTTGAGAATACGGGCATTGGATACATTCAGCGCTTCATCAAGAGTCTGCGCGCCGTCTGTCCATAAGGTGCGGTGGATGTTTTGCGCTTTGGAGGAACTGCTGAATTTCAGAAATAAATTTGTATTCTGGTCATAATACGTGCGGACGGAGTCTGT